>JBKJRY010000187.1:0-16794 GCA_046593045.1 Chitinophagaceae bacterium
CGGAATTGTTTCTCCAATACACCATATGTGTATTTTGCCTTTTGCTTCTCACGAAGCTGAAGTGCATATTCACCAAGGCTTTTGCGCTTGCGTGCTGCACCATGCATTCCGGGAGGATTGCTGTTTTTAGTTAACCATTTTCCATTTCCTGTAATTGGTTCCCCAAAGATCCTGGAAATTTTCGTTTTTGGTCCTGTGTAACGAGCCATAATAATAATTGATTTTTTAGTGTCGGCGTATCATCATTAAAAATCAAAAATTAATGATACACCCGGTTATTAAAATATGTATGAGCTAAACTCTTCTCTTTTTTGGAGGTCTGCAACCATTGTGGGGTAAAGGAGTTACATCTTTGATCATTACAATCTCAATACCTGATTGAGATAGGGACCTGATAGCACCTTCCCTGCCGGAACCCGGCCCTTTTACAAAGACATCCACGCGTTTTAACCCTGCATCCAGGGCAACTTTAGCGGCATCTGCTGCGCCCATCTGGGCTGCATAGGGTGTATTCTTTTTAGAACCCCTAAAGCCCATTTTACCTGCTGAGGACCATGCAATAACCTGGCCTTGCTTATTGGTTAAACTGATAATAATGTTGTTGAAACTCGCAACGATATGTGCGTCTCCATAATTCTCAACTTTTACAACTCTTTTTTTTGATGATGCTTTTGCACCTGCTGCTTTTTGATTGGTAGCTTTTGCCATAATTGAACTAATAGGTAATCTTTTAAAAAATTTATCTCGATACATCGGAACTGAGCCAACCCTCCTTCCGGCTTACTGGAGATCTGGTGCTGATTCAAAATATTATGTAAGCCCTAATGTCTTAATCTTCGTTCTTTGTAAATGCTTCCAACACCCCGTTTTAGGGGTTAGGGGCGGCGTTACTTCTTAGGCGCTTTCTTCTTACCAGCAACAGTTTTACGTTTTCCTTTACGGGTACGGCTATTGGTACGTGTACGTTGCCCACGAAGCGGTAAACCTTTACGATGTCTTAAGCCAC
Organism: Chitinophagaceae bacterium; assembly: GCA_046593045.1. Classification (GTDB taxonomy): domain Bacteria; phylum Bacteroidota; class Bacteroidia; order Chitinophagales; family Chitinophagaceae; genus Ginsengibacter. The sequence goes on from JBKJRY010000187.1 coordinate 1,007, forward strand.
GGTAGCAAGCAATATCAAGCAAGCGCTTAATGTTAGTTTGTGTCTCACTACGTAAAGCTCCTTCAGTTTTGAATTCGCCACTTATTACGTTTCTAATAGCTGTTTGCTCTTCATCATTCCACTCATTTACTTTCTTATCGTAGCTTACACCAGACTTATCTAAAATATAGCGGGAAGTTGAAGGACCAATACCATATATGTATGTAAGTCCGATTACTCCTCTTTTGTTTTTTGGTAAATCAATACCGGCAATACGAGCCATGTGTGTTATTAATTTTTAATTATCAAACTTTCTTTATGCCGCCTCAGGCTGTTAGGGTATTATCCCTGCCTTTGCTTAAAGCGGGGGTTCTTTTTGTTGATTACGTATAATTTACCCTTTCTCCTCACGATCTTGCAATCAACACTTCTTTTTTTAATTGATGCCCTTACTTTCATGATTTCATAATTTATTAAGCTTTTGTTAAGCTTTCTTATTTATACCTGAATATGATGCGTCCTCTTGAAAGATCATAAGGACTCATTTCGACTCCTACTTTGTCTCCAGGCAAAATTCTTATATAATGCATGCGCATTTTGCCCGAAATGGTTGCCAAAATTTCATGGCCATTTTCCAGCTTAACCCTGAACATCGCATTGGATAAGGCTTCCAGGATAGTACCGTCTTGTTTAATGAGTGCTTGCTTGGCCATATTGTTTTTGGGAGCGCAAAGATAAGTGTAAATATTTTAATTTTACAAAAAAAGCAGTATTATTACACCAATCCGAAAATAAACATATGAAATACACTTTTGGCTTTCTTTCCGCGTCTTTTTTCCTTTTTGCTTCCTGTTCAAAAGAAGTAAACAATCCAGCTTCCACCGCCTATACTTATATGAATACTTCCGCCGGCAGTTCATGGAACTATCATGTTGTTGATAATACCGGCTTAACGCCACCTGAGGATTATACAATCACTTCCACATCGAGGGATTCTTCTATAAATAGTAAAAGTTATCATGTTTATAATAATACCGCCGGAACTAATCAATATTTAGCGATTTCGGGTCACGATTATTACCAGTTTGATTCACTGCCTGCTGGTTTGGGTGCAGGCATTATCGAAAGATTATACCTGAAAGATAATGCAGCAGCCGGGGCCACATGGTCTCAAAATCTGAATGTAACCATTCCTGGTTCGCCATTTCCCGTTCCTGTTACAATCACAAATAGCATTACCGAAACCGGAATTTCCAGAACAGTAAACGGCACAAGCTATTCTAATGTCATTCATGTGTCCACATCTATCAGTTCAACACTTATCCCCGCTGCTTCTCTTGTCACCAGTATTGATAGTTACTATGCGTTGAAATATGGCCTGATAGAAAATACAAACATCGTTCACCTGGATTTTGCGGGAGTTGTTCAGGATCTCGACACCGAGACCAAACTGGTAAGTGCTACATTGCAATGATCAAATTACATTGATTCGGCAGTTAGGTGAATTTTGGTCATTTCAACATGATGGTTTTGCAATTGATGGACTGAGATGGAATGCAGCATTGTTCTTTTTTCATCCCTGTACCATAATTCAAAGTTTGAAAAATTATCCTGCGAAGGCGTTTGAATTCGAAAAGAGCCTTTGCTATATTTTACAGAGCCATCATCGTTCACCTGTTTATGAAACTTTAATTTCATCAACTGGCTTTCATCAAGTGGTAAGGCATAAAGATTATCAGCCTGGAACCAAAAATCCTGGATGCCGTTGAAAACGCTTATCTCCTTTTCATCGTGGTTAAAATCAGTTACTTCGCCCTGCCACGCCTGTCCATCACTTTCGGCAAGTACATAATCACCCTTTTGTAATTCACTGAATTTTATCATGTCACTATTTTTTTACTTAGAGATAAAGAGAAATAAAACTAAGAGAAATAAAAGATAAGACAAAAACTTTTTGGTAAGAGGAGGAGAAGTGATAAAGATTGCCCCTCTATTCCGCCCAACTCATCACATAGTCATCATCTTCAATTAAAAGCGCATCTTTGGTAAGTTGCAGCGGATGGAAAGTATCGACCATTACCGCAAGTTCTTTTGTTTCCTTCATGCCAATACTTTTAGCAACCGCACCGGGATGGGGACCATGTGGGATACCACCGGGGTGTAACGTTATCATTCCACGTGTGACATGCTTGCGGCTCATGAAATCACCATCTACATAATAGAGCACTTCATCACTATCAATATTACTGTGATTGTAGGGAGCAGGTATTGACTCAGGATGATAATCGTACATCCTGGGAACGAATGAGCATACCACGAAATTATGGCCTTCAAAAGTCTGATGAACTGGTGGCGGCTGATGAACTCGTCCTGTTATAGGCTCGAAATCATGTATTGAAAATGCAAAAGGATAACAACATCCATCCCATCCTACAACATCGAAGGGATGATGCAGGTAATGAATGCCGTACATTATTCCTTTCTTTTTCGTCATAATAAGAAAGTCACCTTTCACATCATTTGTCTGCAGGTTTTGTGGCACTCTTACGTCTCGCTCGCAATATGGAGAATTCTCCATTAATTGTCCAAATTTGCTTACATATCGCTTTGGATAACGTATAGGGCTAAATGATTCCAGTATAAATAGCCGGTTATCCTCTGTTGTGAAATCAATTTGATAAATACTTCCTCTCGGAATCACAAGATAATCGCCATACCCAAAATCAATCTCGCCATATTGTGTTTTTAATTTGCCGGATCCTTCATGCACAAATATCATTTCGTCGGCATCCGCATTTTTATAAAAATAGCTTCGCATCGTCTCTCTGGGTGCGGCTAATGAAATATGACAATCATTGTTAACAAGAATAGGCTTCCGGCTTTTGAGGTAATCTTTTTCAGGGGGGATTTTAAATCCCTGGAAGCTCCGATGGTGCAGCATTTTTTCTTCAGCCACTTCGGGAGTTACACTATGAGGATGATCTGTTTTAACTATTTGCGTAGGCGGGTGCTTGTGATACAACAATGAAGAATCTGAGGAAAAGCCTTCGGTTGAAAAAAGTTGCTCGGAATACAACGTTCCATCGGGCTTGCGAAACTGTGTATGACGCTTATGGGGAATTGATCCGGATTTATGATAATGAGGCATACTGAATTGTAAATTAAAAATGTAAAATTAAAAAATGTAAGAAAACCGATCTTTACTTCATTTAAATTTAGCCATAAATTATGGCATGGACATGATGAAGGACTATTATGTTTTTTTAAATAAAAAGTGTTCATGCTGATTTAAATTTTATTACTCTTATATGACCCGCATTGGCTTGCTCTCGGATACACATAATTTCTTAGATAAAAATATTTTTGAACATTTCAAAAATTGCGATGAAATATGGCATGGAGGAGATTTTGGAAGTATTGAAATTGGCAATGAAATATTAAAGAGCCAGTCCACTGGGGGTGGCCAGACACCAATACTGAGAGGTGTATATGGAAATATTGATGGATACGATATCAGAAGTATTTATCCTGAACAAATCGTATTTTTTTGCGAAGAAGTGAAAGTATTGATGCGACACATTGGGGGCTATCCTCCGCGATATAATCCCGAAACAAAAAAAGAAATGTTGATTCATAAGCCCCAATTATTCATTAGCGGCCACTCACATATTTTAAAAGTAATATACGATGAAAACCTTCATAGCCTTCATATGAATCCCGGGGCTGCCGGCAGGCACGGGTGGCAGAAAGTTCGCACAATTATCCGCTTCGTCATTGATGGCAAGGAGATAAAAAACTGCGAGGTTATCGAAATTAATTAGCTATTGTGATAAGGTATTGATCAGCCAGGTATTTTATTTTCCGCCACTGGATTTTAAGTCATTGGTGCACTGAGCGTCCAGCGAAGGAATACTACCCGTAACGAGGAATCCAAAAAGATCTGTTGTTTCAGACGCATAATACATCAAACAGTCTTGAACATTGCAATGATTTCCGTGCGCTGCATCTTTATGATCTCTCTGCATTGCCGTTCCCAGGTCTACCAAGCCAAGCAAATGCCCAAACTCATGCTCTGCGACGGTTGTTACCAGCTTTGTGCGGCTTGCCTGGCCAATGCCACCGGAGTTGTCAAATATCTTTTTCCCAAAAAGACAAAGAGATGTATTCCTGTATGCTACTCCCAAAACATTCGGATCACTATAATCTCCATCTGCTATCAACACATACACGGCCAATTGACTCCCGGAATTAAAATTGCTACGATTGTTTTGTTCTATTGTTGCAATGTCATTTATTGAATAAGCGTCTTTGCCTCCGGCAGGAATCTGCTGTTGCGTAACGGTAATTCCCCCCGGCTTATTGATCAGCGAATTTAGAAAAGTAGTAATATTGTTAACTGAGGCTGCATCCGGCTGGAAACCCGGCATGTATTGAATTTCTATTTTTAGAGAATTAAAACTAATGGCGCCGAGAAAATCTTTTCCTGAATATCCGGTTATCTTATTGTTTGCGCCGTTGATTGGGGGCAACTGTGTAACAGAATCATTTTTTGAACAGCCTGAAAAAGAAATTATTGTAGCACATGAGAATAGAGATAATACCAATACACTTTTAAAATTCATAAATTATATTTCTTCTATAAACGAAAAATGAGGGCAGAAAGTCTTATTGCGAATATTTTTATTTGAGCCTGTAGCATTTAGTCATAAACAGACTTAGAGACTAAGGATAATTTTCCGTTCGTATCAACGGACGTCCTCATTCGATCCAAAAAACAGTGTTTTCATGCCTTTCTCCATTATTTATATTCATATACAATATGGATAGTAAATTTGCCGGATGACAAAAAGAAAATACGGGTTCCTGGTTTTATGTTTGATATTTCTTTCTACTTCTTGTCAAAATAATGATAAAGCAAAACCACATTCTGCCCAATTGGATTCAAAGGAAGCGCTTAAAAGTTTGATAAAGCAATATCCGGATTCTTTAATGCTTGTTCAAAACCTTATAGAAACATACAGAAATGAGGGCTCGTATGATTCTGCAATTGTTCTTACTGATACTGAAATAAGAAAAGATAGCGGTAATGCTTACCTGTGGAATATGAAGGCAACTTTGAGTTTTGAAAATTTGGATACGCTTAACGCTATTAAAGCCATGGAGCATGCGGTAAATCTCTATCCTTTACCCGAATATCTTATAGCGTTAGGAACTATTTATGCGGAAGTCAAAAACAAAAACGCACTGCTAATCGCGGACGAACTCTTGAAAGCAAACAAGACAAAATATGGCAAGGATGCATTTTTTTTAAAAGGTTTATTTTACAATTATGAAGGTAATAGTCAAAAGGCAATTAGTCTGTTTGACAGTAGTCTCAAGCTGGATTTTACCTACATGTATGCTTACCGTGAAAAAGCCATAGCCTTATATGATATAGGCAAATTTGAAAGTGCATTAAACACCTTAAAACGTGCTGTTACAATTCAGAATAATTTTGATGAAGGTTATTACTGGATGGGGAAATGCTATGAGAAACTGCATAGGAAAGAAGAAGCAATTCAAAGTTATCAAAACGCACTACTTTATGATAAAAATTTCATTGAAGCAAGAGATGCATTGGAGAAATTAAAAATTGACAATTGAAAATTTGTAACCTTTCTAAAATCATATTCCTAATTACTTTTTAATTCTAATTTTAATTCATGATACTTGCCCCTTCTATATTAACCGCTGATTTTTTACATCTTGATGATGTTTGTAAAATGCTTAATGAAAGCAAGGCTGACTGGTTTCATCTTGATGTAATGGATGGACGTTTTGTTCCAAACATTAGTTTTGGAATGCATATTATTAAGCAGATCCGCAAGGCAAGTACAAAAATTTTTGATGTGCATCTTATGATCCTTGAGCCTGGTAAATATGCCCATGAATTTAAAGAAGCCGGTGCCGATCAACTGACAGTACACCTGGAAGCCTGCCCGCATTTACATCGAAACATTCAACAAATAAAATCATTGGGCATGAAGGCAGGAGTAGCTATTAATCCACATTCCCCTGTTATGTTGCTACAGGATATGATTGCTGATGTTGACCTGGTAAATCTAATGACTGTGAATCCTGGTTTTGGGGGACAATCTTTCATACCCAATTCAATTCAAAAAATTAAAGAACTAAAAGCACTAATTAAAGAAAAGAATTCTGCGGCGCTCATTGAAATAGACGGAGGTGTTTCACTACAAAATGCAAAGGAAATATTAGATGCCGGCGCGGATGTCCTGGTAGCAGGAAATGCTGTCTTCAGTTCTAACGACCCAATGGACACAATTGAAAGATTGAAAAACTTGTAGCTTCTGAATTAAACAATCCAACCTGAACAACTGTTTGTATTGAATTTCTATTATCAATTTTTTAATACTCTCTGTTGATCATATAAATGATAAGATCTTCAATAAATTTTTTATCCTTCGACTCAGGCAGTTTGGAAAAAACAGTATAAAATTCTTTGAGAGAAGCACCTGCCATGTATTTGGCAATTCCCCTGGCATATTCTATGCTTTTATATTTCCGCATCAGCGTTAATATCCAGGCACCTTTTTCAACCTGTCCTTCAGCATGCGTATCAGCGAGATACGATTTTATCTTCGTATGTTCCCTGCTGGTACAATTTTTAAGCAAATGAATCAACATCAAGGTTCTCTTTCCTTCTGCAATATCACCGGCAATTTCCTTTCCGTATTTTTCTTCGTCCGCAATTAAATTAAGTATGTCGTCTTGTATTTGAAAAGCGGTGCCTATAAAATATCCAAATCGATTGAATTGCTCCATATTTGCTTTACCATTACTGCCAATCATGGCGCCGATTCTTATTGGATGAATACAGGTGTACCAGCATGTTTTTTTCAGAATCATGCGTAGGTAATCCGCATCGTCGAGGTCACAATCATTATCCTTTCTCCAGCCTAATTCTATTGCCTGCCCCTCCACTGTTTCTGTAACCATGTGCTGTACTTCCCGAAATATTTTTAACGTAAGCGACGGGCCTAATAATCTCCTGTTCATCATTAAGGGTTCAAGGCTCAACACATTCATAGCGTCTCCTACATTTATCGCAATGCCTACATTATTGTATTGGTGCATGGTAGGTTTATTGCGGCGTGAATAGCTATCATCTTCTATATCATCATGTATTAAAAATGCATTGTGAAAAAGCTCCAGTGATATTGCCGAATTGATGGCCTGGTCAGTTCTTCCGCCATAGGCGCGGCATGCAGCAATACAAAGCCCCGGCCTGAAACCCTTTCCGCCCCTGTTTGGATAATCAGCTATAAGATCGTATAGATATTTTTTAGGTTCCTTATCAGGAATAAAATTTCCAATACCCTTGAGCGTATAGCCGGAATACTCAGCAAGCATTGATTTCATTACAGAATCTATCATCGTGTTATTTTATTCTACATCGATTGTTACTACCGTAAAAACATTTACATTTTTAATATCCTGGAATAAGCCGGAGTATGTCCCGGCGCTACATGATTTTGGAATTTTTATTTTGATGGTAACTTCCTTTTTTTCCGAAGGTGCAAGCACCGCCAAATGTGGTACAAGCTTAATATTCCTCGCCAGAATTTTGTTTCCACCGGGGCCGTTTAAATCCGCTTTATTGAGTTCAAAAATCATTTCCTTATCCTTGCTTTCATTTGTAAGTAAAATTGGCATTTCAATATTATCGCCTGCTTTCACAACCCCCTCACTTTTTACCACAGGAATGTGATTGGTTTTTTTAATGGATGCCCCGTTTTGATTGACTTTAGTTAATGTATTAGTTAGGGTTCCAAATTGATTAACGATAACTGTTACCGCATCAAGAATTATATCAATAGCATCATGGGTATCCCTGCGTATCCTGCTCATTAATTCTTCCGGGTTTTCTTGCCTTATCTCATCAACATTTATCACTTTATTCTCCAGCTTTTTAGCAGCAAGAATACCTGCGGCAATTTCTTCCTCCAAAACGTCAACAGCCGACTTTAGTATGCGTTGAGCATCGCCTATAACTTTATTTGGATTCATATTTTGCAACCAGTCTTTGGAAGTTTCTTTCATTTACTTTTCCTTTTACGGGGTTTGGCAGAAGCTTTTGCTGACAGCGGTTTCTCCGGAGAATCGGGAGCCGCGTTTACGTTTAAAAAAAGAGAAAAGTAGGTATGCTCAAACCCATCTACCTGCACATTCGCCAGGTAGATTCCCTGTTGCGTATCGGAAGGAATTTGTATATTGATTTCAACTTTTTGCGGTTTACCGAAATTGAGTTCAAAAGATTGAGGTAAAAAAATTGTTTCGAATGATTTGACCACTGAAGGATCATGTTGAAGTACATATTCCGTTTGCTTCAAATTACACACTACGGGTTCTTTTTTATCGCTGTGCAGTAAAAATTGTGTTGAGACAGTTGCGCCTGTTGTCGCTGTAACATTTAAAACAAATGCAGGTTTCGCATCTTTTCCAGGTTCTTCACCAGGTGAACCATCTCCCCCTTTGCTTAGTCCCTGGTTCATTCGTTTTGTGACGGCAACTCCCAGGTCAATAAGATTAGAAGTATGCTGAATATTAAGCTTCATAAAAAGATTTAATGCCTCTTTAAAAAGTGCTGTCTGTTTGGAAAAAATATCTTCACCTTTCAGGTTCGATGCACTGATATTCTTCACAAATTTTGTGCTTTCTGAAAAAAATGTCTTATTGGCCTCCGTAGTTTTTTTGAAAAGATGCTCAAGGTCCTGTGTTATGGAAGTCTGATCACTCATGTAAATATGTAATGGGTTAAAAAAATTGAAAGATATATTTAGTGTCAATAATGATGACACAAGTATTAAACAAACAACCAACTATCGTAACGCTGTTGAATTAGTTTCTTTTATCCCTCATTAAGACCGGTTGCGGCTATCCTGGTACCCTTTTTAGGCTCACAATAGAAATGGCTCTTCCAGCTTTGCCAGCGCAATAAATATTTTTTCTCATCAAGCGGCTCAGCAACCGGTATATTTTTGTTGTCCTCCACTATCAATTTGAAGCAAATATTTTGATTAATATCTTTTTGACGAATTACGATTTCAGCCGTGTAGGTGTTTCCGTTAGCGAACTGGCTCAGGTCAACTCCAAGCATCAAAAGCTCGCTGCTACCAGCATCCAGCGTTACCTGCTTTTTATTAAGCTCTGGCTGCGAAGGCGCAGAGCTCCCATCTATATTTTTCATTTCCCTTACTCCTATCCTGTAGGTTTTTGTTGTATTGCAGGAATTCTTTACCATAAACGGAACCATTATTCTTTCTCCCGCTACAGCAGTTCTTGAAATTTGCAATAAGCAATGTGGAGGACATTCATCTTCGGGAGCACAGCAATCATGTTTGCTTTTTAGCGTTAGTGGTATCGTGAAATTTCCGAGGCCCACGTTAGTCATTAACTTATTTAACTGCCCGAGATTTCCCGTCATATTTTCAAGAGATGTTTTCACGGTTGACATAGAGATGTCCGTTATTAATTGCATGCTATCGGTAATGCCTTTTTTTAAATCAATATTGCTATCCTGTTTGTTGCCCATGATTTTCTATTTGAAGATTAACGATATTATTGTGATTTGATATTATAGTTAAGCATCTTATTCCACAGCCGTACACTTCCGAAATAATCCCTGCCTGGATCAATGTTCTCAGGAAGGGTTAATTTAAAATGCAATTGAATTGTTTCACCCGGCATTACCATGCTGCCGCTTTCTTCCAGATTCACCAGAGCCCAGCCGGCCATTTCATTATGCACGTTTTTAGTAAGCTGATCCATGGTCGCCATATATCCTTCACCGCCCTTTTCACGAATAGCAAGCGAAGTTGCCCTGCACAGGTAATCTTCGTCAAAAGCATTTACATGTTTCGTGTCAGGTATCCTGAAAGGAATGTTACCAGTGTTGGTAAATGTGATTTGTGTTTCATAGGTTTTCCCCGGAGCAACACCATCAAAGTGAAAGGTAAGCGGGTACATTTCTATTTCAATGTTGGGCTGAATGATCAACTTTAGTTTTTTTTTGGTTCCCCCTACCTCTACATAACTTTCATAAATCCCCGGAGGAGTAGACGGAGATACCTGGTGACTAACCCGCTGCATTCTTTGTTCGCCACCCCTAAGTGAGGTAAGTAATTTAAAAGTTTGCTGCATGCCAGGCAAGCTTTTCTCCCCCGATTGCGCCAACGGCAAATCCTTTATAAAAAGTGTTTCAGCATCATTATTACTGATTAATACAGAACCGGTCAAAAATGACGGTGGCCCGTTTAGTATTATTTCATCACCTTCGATATGTAATTTTTCGTGGAAAGAATTTGCAGTTACCGTTATCATATCTTAAATATTTAAAGGCGAAATTCCAGGAAAGCATTTAATAATCTTAATCATCCGTTATTTCCGGGCACACGGTTATCTTCCGGAAAGGGCCGTGTATCTGGTTCGCAGCATTCTATATCACAACGTTCCAAAGCATTAGGCACGTAAGTCTCCGTTATTACCTGGCCTTCCCCATTCATACAAATGCTAAATATTTCCTGGCCAAATAATTTAAAGCATACCTGCGAATAATTTGGAATTCGCATTCTTACTTTCATCATATCTTTTATATCCTGGAGCGTGAATCTCGGCAGGTTCAATATTTCAATTTTTGAATCTGTAGCTATAGGTTGTTTGGGATCACCTATCAATAATGTAGCAATCGGCTCTTTTGGGTTACCAATTAATTTCGCAGTTGTGTTAGTACTGATTGCACCATCAATGTGCGTATTGAGGTCGCCGCTAAGATGCGTATCTAAACCAAGTGAACCGCTCATTTGTGGGTAAATATGGTAAGTGGTTGGAATGGATGGAGAGCCCATATCAGTAAATTTTAGGGGTTATAGATTAAAGATAAATCAATTTATTTGATTAAAAAGTACACAGGTAAATTTTAAGTCACAGAAGTATCAGAATTATTTTTGGCGCATTTGCATAGGCATGATCTGTAATAAATTAAGTCTAAACCTCAACAGTCCTTCAATAAAAATTTATAAAAATCTTCTAAATGAACATTTTGATAACACGATGAAGCCATCCATCTACACAAATTTTTCTTTTATACCTGATGCAATACTCTTGTAGATTGCTTCAATTACCTTAATATCCTTGCGGGAGACATTTGACAATACAAATTGCGGAAAAATTATTGGTACCATTGAAATACATAGCCTAATTTAAAATTTACCGTAAAATAAGAATCATTTTTACCGGGATTGCCACGCTGCTCGCCGACCGCTGCAGAAAGTGAGGGATCTATTTCATACTTCCGGTCATTTAACAATAATGCATTGGTAAGAGTTGTTCCGGCAAAATGCTTAGAAAATACTTCTTTATCAATGTAATTGGTACTTACATCGTCGAGGTAGTCAGTAAATAAATGGCGGAAAACACATTCCATACCCAGGTTAAAATTTGGAGAAATCCTATATTTCACACCCAACCCGATGGGAATATTCAATTGTGTCAATTTATAAGGCTTTCTGTCAGGATATTCAGAAAATCCCTCACCTTCTGTACTTAAAGGTTTTAATTCAACCCACTTCCCATTCAATTTTGCTTCCGGCCTAAATGAAAACAAACCTACACCTCCCACTAGGTAGGGCGATATTTTCGGAACATTTTCACCGTCATCAAATCGTTTAAAAAATAAGGGATGAATTTCCGTCACAAGCATCACATCATTTATTGAGCTCCTGAAGCTAAGATTGCGTTGGTACCTTGAAGGGCCTGCATTCTCGTTTTTTGGCAACACATTATCACTTGCTTTTACTGCTCCGAAGGTTGCTTCAAACCTAAACGCTATAAAATACCTGTAACTACCGCTGAAATAAATACTACCCGCTAACCGGGTATTATTAATATTAAGATCGCTTATAAAATTGCGGCTAACGCCTTGTTTGCCGCCAAGGTCAGTAAAGCAATTCATGCCGCCAAGCGATACACCTATTTCATAGGAATAATCATCTTGAAAATAGGGGTCGTCAGAAGAAGAATATTGTGCAAGAGCTTGTGGCGACACACCAAGAATCAGCCCAATAAAATTAAAAATGATAGCTATTTTTTTCATAAGAAATACCCTTTAATACACATATCCTGCCAGAATTCTAATATTTCAAAAGGATATTTAATACGTGCAAAACTCAATAATTAATTCATAATTTAAAATTAATTTTTTAACAGGAATTTGTTATTCGACGTTAATGAAAAACGGTTTAGTATTTTTATCATCCATCACAAAATAAATAATATGGCGCAGTTCATTAAAGTAAAACAAAAAAATAACATTGAATTATTGATCAACACCAATATAATTGAAACTATTTTCCCGGATGTTACAGTTGAAAATTGCCATTCGTTGATAAATTTCAGCAAGCCTGCCGCTAAAAAAAGTTTCAGTGTACAGGAAAGTGTGGAAGAATTTTGGGAAATGATCTTAAAATAGTATGACGATAATCATCTGGGATTTGCTAATACTTGAATCCAATTTATAAATCAATGTACTTTGTGCCAGGAGACAGGCGTTATACCTGTTTTGTAACTATTACAGTCCACTCACCGGATTATTTTTCTGATTTTTTTTATGTGAGCTTACTTCGGTGGATATTTTATCGCTAAATCCCCATGATGGTTATGTTTTCCCATACAATATTTTGTTTTATTTGGAGTTATGACATATGACCATTCTCCAAACTAAATTCTCATTGTTTCCGAACATCCATTTTGTATGAAAAATTTTGTTCTCGCCGGGATATCGAATTCCCGATATAGGATTCTTCTCATAGTGAGCTTTTCATTCATGACATTATTGTATTTTATCATAAGTGTATATCGAAATAAAATAGCACATAATGATAATACCTTAATTGATTTAGTAGCTGGCATTATTTCTTACATGATTATTATTGGATTGCTATATAACCTAAAACAAAGAGATTCAAAGCTGAGAAGCCTGGCAAAAAATAGCCTTGATGCCAATGAAATAAAATATCGCAGCCTTATTGAAAATTCTGGTATTGTAATGTATACTACTTCTTTAAACGGTTTAATAACCTTCACAAGCAGTAAAGCAATAGAACTTACAGGCTATTCTATGGATGAATTAGTTGGAATGCATTTTTCCGAATTTGTTGACTCTGAATGGCTCAAGGAGGTTAAGGATAAATATAAGAGGCAGGTACAAAATAACATAGGGGAAACGCTGATTGAATTTTGTATCCGTACTAAGTATGGCGATTTGAAGTGGGTGGAACAATCTGCAGTTTTAATTATGGAAAATAATTTGCCTGTTGGATTTCAATGTATAGTAAAAGACATTTCCGAAAGGATTGAAATGGAAAAAATTCTCAGGAAATACGAAAAGGAACTGGTTCAAAATCAACAACGCTTACAATCCATTCTTGATAATGCCATTACGATTATCCATATTAAAGACCTTGAAGGCAGATATCTTCTTTCCAACAAACAATTTAAAGAGGTTTTCCAGGTAAGTGATGAGGAAGTTGTTGGTAAAACAGCTTTTGAATTTGCTGATACCGGACTGGCGCATCGTTTTAAAATAGCTGACGACGAAGTGATAAGAACCTGCAAACCTAAAGAGATTGAAGAAATTATTGAAATGCCTGATGGGAATCATAATTTTCTTTTCGTAAAATTCCCTTTACTTAATGCACAAGATGAAATTTATGGGACAGGCGGAATTGGTACGGATATAACCGAACGTGTTAGATACCAGGAGCAGCTTATACAAGCGAAAAAAATCGCCGAAGATGCAAAGAAACTCCAGGAACAATTTCTTGCTAACATGAGTCATGAAATAAGAACTCCTATGAATGGCATACAGGGGATGACTGATCTTCTATTGGAAACTTATCTCAATAACGAGCAGAAGGATTTTGCAAGAACTATAAAACGATCTTCAGATAACCTGTTAGTAATAATCAATGATATTCTTGATTTTTCTAAAATACAGGCAGGCAAATTAACTATAGAAAAAATTGATTTTAGTTTTAACGAAGTCCTGGAAAATATCCAGGCTATTTTCAGGCATCGCATTACAGAAAAGGGACTAGGCTTACATGTGAACGTAAATGACGATGTGCCTGTAATGTTAAGTGGCGATCCTTACAGGCTTAACCAGATTCTTGTAAATCTTTTAGGCAATGCAATAAAATTTACAGATAAAGGTGAAATTAATATCAGCATTTCAATAGAATATGAAACTTCCGACGAAGTATTATTAAAGTTTATTATTTCCGATACAGGCATTGGAATACAAACAAATAAAATCAATGAAATATTTGAAAGCTTTACACAAGCTTCTGCAGATACGTCACGTAAATATGGAGGTACCGGTTTAGGACTTGCGATTACAAAGCAGCTATTGGAATTGCAAAATGGTAAAATTTCAGTTGAAAGTGAAATTAATGCCGGAACTACTTTTCAGTTTTCTATTCCTTATGGATACAGCAATAAGACCAATGACGCTTTATTTTTTGGCAAAAAAGATATAAAAAATTATTCATCCCTTTTAGAAGGTAAAAGAATCCTGGTTGCTGAAGATAATGAGGTAAATCAAAAAGTAATTTGCCATGTATTAAAAAAAGCAGGAGGCCGTGTGGATATTGCAAACAATGGCCTGGAAGCAATTTCATTTCTCAAAGACAGCAATGATTATAGTTTGATCATTATGGATCTTCAGATGCCGGAAATGGATGGTTATGCGGCAACAAAATACATTAGAAATGTAATGAAGCTAACCACTCCAATTATTGCAATGACAGCTTCAGCACTAAAAGGTGAAAAATCCAAATGTATTGCAATGGGGATGAACGATTATCTTTCAAAGCCATTTGATTTTAACTATCTCTATAAGCGTATCAGCCAACTCCTGGATAATAAAATGATGGCTGATGCCGACCCTGAAATTGAAAAGCAAACACAGGACGATTTATTTGACTTAAGCCTGCTTGAAGAAATGGACGACATTGAATATATTACAGACATAGTCTCAATTTTCCTTAAAAATACCCCGGGAGAATTAAGTGAATTATATGAAGTATGTGCAACTAATCAATTGGATGCGGTTTATAAAATAGCCCACAAACTTAAAAGCAGTGTAGGCCTCTTACAAGTGAAAGAACTTTTACCGCTTTTGATAAAAATTGAGGAGACCTCAAAAGCAGGAAATGCTGAGGGGCTCCCAGAACTTGCCAAATCAGCAAATGCAGCATATATAAAAATCGAAGCCCCATTACAAAATTATTTAAAAAATATCCAGGCAGGTTTGGAAATGGCCTTATAAAAATTAAAGCAAAATCTATGACAGTGTTAGTTGCGGAAGATGAAATTATAATGCTTAAAACAATTGAGCTTCGCTTAAAGAAGGATGGTCATAAAGTTATAGTAACACAAGATGGAAGGGATGCCCTTAAGCAAATTGAAGAACTTTCCCCTGATTTAATTATTACTGACATTATGATGCCCTTTGTATCCGGGTTGGAAATCATCGAAGTAGTAAAAATCTCAATATCGCAGGTTATATGACTAAATAAGCCTCAGTTCTGCACGTAGTGTGGAAAAGAGGCTTATTTTATTTTTACCCAAAAAGGTGAACTTACGATTGTCAAAAACATAAGATATGCAAGTTCAGGTAAACCCCACATTCTACCAATCATTCGGCGGTATAAATTTTATTGAAGAAGATATTAAGAAAATAGATTTTG
>JBKJRY010000226.1:0-34974 GCA_046593045.1 Chitinophagaceae bacterium
TTGCTTAATTCTTTTTACATAAAACACCACTGTGAATAAATATAGCTCAAAAACAAAATCTTTTTAGTTATCCACATTCAAAAAACTAAATAATATTTAGATGCGTTTGCCCTGATAGTTTCACCGATTACCGGAAGCAACAAAACGGTATCGTTGCTGAAAAATATTCTTTCGCTTTAGCATTATCAATTTTTGTTAGATCAGAAGTGTCATAATGTACACCAATTGCCTACTTTGTTTTAATCAGCCAGGCTGTTTCCAATGCATCTTCGTATCCGGCGGTGAAATTGTCGCCGATAGGAAGGATCGCAAGATCAATATCAGCAAATGCTGGCATTAACTGCCTATCCTGCGAAAGCGGTAATTCCCATTTTTGAAACCGTTCGCAGCCTTCTAAAGAAGAAATAAGTGCTGCAACTGGAGTTTTAGCTTGTTGCTCTACATCTGCAATATGGTCTCCGTGTGTATGCAAAATTAAAATATAATCGGGGTTTATTTTATCAATATCGATATCTTTCGCCAGTGGATTCGGCAAAATAAAAGGATCAAACAATAATAATTCTTCCTTCAATTCCATGGAAAAGCAAACCTGACCGTTGCATGTTAAATTCCTATTTGTTATTGTTTTAAGAAAGTAGGTGCGACTTAACCTGTATGTTATAAACTTTTTAATTAAAATTTCTCCTATGCCAGAATGGCAAATTTAATTATTAGGTATAATATTAGGGAACAATGAGTGTTTAAAAGCGTTTTATTAATCCTCTAACTATTCACATTTGTATTTTCCGGGGTGCTGATGTGAAAGCCAGGTAAATTTATTAGAATGTATACAATCATAAGCGGTACCAACCGGGTTGACAGCCATACTGAAAGAGTTGCCGCTGAATATTATAGAATCTTAAAAGAAAAGCATATAGATGCAGGCATATTTTCACTAAAAAATGTTGATGTGCTTGACAGAAGTAAAGAATTTATAAAAATTGAAAATGAAATTTTATTCCCTTCTCAAAAATTTATTTTCATAATTCCTGAATACAACGGCACATTTCCCGGAGTACTGAAAGCAATGATTGACACAAGTGAGATTAAAAAAGCATGGTATTATAAAAAAGCGTTGCTCACCGGTATTTCAACAGGAAGGGCCGGCAATCTGCGGGGTATGGATCATCTTTCCGCGTGCCTTCATTATTTGAAGATGAATGTGCATTACAATAAATTGCCTATTTCAGTAATTGATAAGGTCATGAACAAAGATGGCAGATTGAATGATGCTACCTTAAATGCTATCAAAGAGCAACTGTCCGAATTCATAAACTTTTAAATGCTTATTTTCAAAAAATAATTCAGATATGCGTAGTCCTTTAGGAGCTTTTATTATTGTCTGTATAATGTTGTTGCTTGATAGCTACCTATTTCTTGCAATAAAAACAGTAAGTAGTACCACATCTCCGAAAACGAGGGCTATCATTTTTTCTATTTACTGGGCTATCTCAATTTTGGCAATAATAGGTTTCCTGGTTTTTGTTTTTACAGCTCCGGATTTCCTGCCAAAGAAAGTCAGAACATACCTTTTTGCTACAGTTGTCGGTTTATTTTTCGGGAAATTTATTTCTGTTGTTTTTTTTCTTATTGATGACATAAGGCGTGTAATACAATGGGGCGCAGCCAAATTGTTTTTCGCCGGAACTGAAGGGGCGCAAATGAATGAAGCAAACATAAGCCGGTCAGTTTTTTTGAGCTGGCTGGGGATCGCTGCCGGGGGTTCTCTTTTTGGCAGTCTTTTATATGGCTTTAGTAACAAATATAATTACCATGTGAAAAAAGTGAAGCTTTCATTTGATAATTTACCCACTTCGTTTAATGGATTAAAAATTCTTCATTTCAGTGATGTGCATTCCGGGAGCTTCACTGATAAGAAAGCTGTGATGAATGGAATAGAAAAAATTATGGCCGAAAAAGCTGACATAATAATTTTTAGTGGCGATCTTGTAAATAATGAGGCTACTGAAATGGCGGAGTACATGGATGTCTTTGATAAAGTAAAAGCACCGCTTGGTGTCTATTCGACACTTGGGAACCATGACTATGGGGATTATGTCAGTTGGCCAATAGCTGGAGTTACTAAATCACAAAATTTGGAAAACCTGGAGAAAATTCATGCGACGCTCGGCTGGAGGCTGCTGATGAACGAGCATGAGGTCTTAAGAAAGGGCGAAGATAAGATTGCAATACTTGGTGTTGAAAACTGGAGTAATAAAGCGAGGTTTCCGAAACATGGAGATTTGCCTAAAGCTTATTCAGGCACAGAAAAATTCCCATTCAAAATCCTGATAAGCCACGACCCGAGCCACTGGGATGCCCAGGTACGGCCGAAATTTGGTGACATAGATCTGATGCTTGCAGGCCATACACACGGTATGCAGTTTGGTATTGAAATTCCGGGATTTCAATGGAGTCCGGTGCAATACGTATATAAAGAATGGGCAGGCTTATATGAGGAAGGAAGACAAAAGTTATATGTGAACAGGGGGTTTGGTTTTATAGGTTACCCCGGAAGGGTGGGCATATTGCCGGAGATAACAGTAATTGAACTAAACGGACCATCCCCGCAAAACACTTAGCTGGTTTGAGTCAGTACTTAAGATTTTTTGCTTTTCATGATGCTAAGAAATTTTTTTCTACGAAATCCAACACCGACGCAAAGGCTCCCGACACAACCGCGTGACAAACGCCTCTATATCTTAAACCCGATTGTTGCTATGATGTTTCCTGCATTGGTTTTAATGAAAGCTGGAATATTCGGCTTATCCTGAAGGAGATAAGGATAGTGAATATCTTTATTGAGTGAATACACATAAGTGAGGTCAATAAACATTCCTTTATTTCTGTAACCCAAGCCCCCGCTTATTTTTACGAGATCAGCCTTTTCATTTTTATATGGATTGCCATAATATGCGCCCCCTAACCGGAACATATACGTATTGAGTTTTACTTCGCCACCGAGCCTTACGTTTATTGCATTTTTATACAGGTTATCAACGGTGCGGTTCAGAGTAGAATAGTAATCTTTGGCGCCTCCATCAGTATTATCGACCGCAGAAAATGAAGATCCTTTGTAATCAACATATTCAATATCCGCGGTTATGAAACCTTTTTGGCGTTGGATATCGGCAACTTCACGAAAAACATAAGAACCACTTGCCATAATTCTAAGCGGAGTTACCAGGTTGTATTTAGATTCCAGCGCTGCACCATTAAGATCAATAGAACTTTGATGTTTGACTCCTGCTCCTCCGTATCCTTCCAGGTCTGTAATTACTTCAGCAGTATATTTATCAGTTAGCTGGTAAAAAGTAGGGGTGTGGATGGCGAGCCCAAGCCTTACATACTCAACAGGTTTATAAATTACACCAAGCTTTGCATTTACGCCTACGCCTTTGGTCTGTAGTGTTTCGTTGGATTCGAAATAATTAAAATTGTTAGCATTGTTACCTGAGAGGTCACTTTCTTTATAATGTCCGTCGCGATTATAATTTAAGAACGGGAAAGAAATCGTGCCTCCAAAAAACCATTTTTCTCGTAAGTTAACACCGAGGCCTAATGCAATGTCGGTAATTCCGCCAGAAGTATTTATAGTGTTTTCCTGCGACAATCCAAAGGAAGGATCAGCGAGGCTTCTATATCCTGAAACAGAACCATCAGCAGCATGGATGGTATCGACCAAATATGTATTGTAAGCAAGGCTGGATCCGTAAGGATAGTTAGTAGCGGCATTATTTGGGTCAGTTACATTATTGTTTGCCAGTTCCTCTAAATATTTTTCTGAATAAGTAGAAGTAGTATTTTGTCCTTTATAATATATGTGATTATTAAAATCCGCGATCTTATTTACCCCTATGGCGAAAGTGATGCTTTTTACTGCCTTTGATTCCGATGGGGATGATATTAATAACCCGCTTGCACCAAGATTAAAATCGTTATAGTTACTTGTAGCATTATTGCTTCTGTAAGCCGATTTATAATTTTTAAGGGAATAAGAGGGTGTGAGTACGAAGTCATTGGTTTTATAAAATCCTAAACCCGCTGGATTAATAAAGAGAGAAGAAAATTCTCCACCTAATGAAGCTCCCGCGCCACCAATTGCCTGGTTCCTTGCAGTTCCGCTTGGGGTAAGCCAGGAGTAACGAAGCGCATCCGCGGGCTCCTGGGCGTGTGCATTTATAATAGCAAAGAAAAAGATTGCTATAAAATATATTGATTTCATTGTACGAGATTTAAGTAACTTTTTGGAAAGAACTCTGGTATGCAGATTTAATTTCTGTGATTATAAATGTTGAGGGCAAATGAATCCCATTTCTCAATTTACCTTCTAAATGTTCTTGAAGGCGCGCTGCTACTTCCTGAAGATGAGCTGCTACTACTGCCGGGCTGGGTAGTAGTAGTTCTTACAGGACTGGAATTGGAATTATTATAATCGTTATTATTATCATTGCGATATACGCGTTCTGAATTATTATTATTCGGAGTAAAAACTCTTCTTATGACATTTCCAACGCCCCTGTTATTATTATTCGTAGATGGTCTTGCGGTAGTTCTTACTGGTGCGGACGAAGAATTTACAGGCCTGTAAGTATTATTAGAATTGGTTGAATTTGTAATACTGCTGTTATTATTGTATGCACCGAGGTTGTATCTCCTTGGACCTGTTGAGCTGGTTACGATTCCACCGGGTTTTGGCGCTACATACACTTTAGGAGAATAATAATAATTGTAATATGGTGAAACGAAATAATTAGAAGAGTAGTAAGGATCATAATAATTATATGCGTAGGGACTATAGCTATTGTATCCGTAGGGACTGTAGCTATAAGCATTGTAGGAACTATATGGATTGTAATTCCCAAAAGAACCATAACCGTAAGGATTGTATCCATAGTTTAAATCAACCATAACATTACTGCGATACCTTGTATCTCTTATTCCGCGCCGTATTTCCATGTCCTCACTGTTATAGGTATCGTTGTATGCATAAGATTCTTTATCCTGTTGGTTGTCGCTTCTCACATACGCATCCTGGGCTGGAGCTGGTGAATAATAAACATCATCAGGGGTTTGTCCCGTGCGATATGCTGTACTGCAACTACCAAAAACAATTATTAAACCCAGAAATAGCAAATATTTTGTTTTCATGGCTGTAAGTTTATAAGAATTTAAAATTGAAGTTATTACTTTTGCGGCGCTGAACGCTATGTAAATTTAATTAAAAAGAACAGTTATATAACGTTTCATTTACGGGAAGGTTGTTAAAATATAGCTAAGAAGAAAATGGATTTATTTTTAATTAAAGAAATGAATTTTAGGGTATTATTGCGGTGATGAACAGTCGAAATTTAACCAGAAAACTGTTTCTGACGTAAAAGGTAAAGGCTGAAATTTATGTTTCCAACAATCTAAAAATTTAATATTGATTTACCATCTCTCAATAATTCCCGTTTGGCTTCGTGCCTGTTGTTTTTTACGGGCTTAAATGATCAGTTCTGATCAATGTAAGTTAGACAAAGACGGTATCAGCAGAAATAAAAAATCAATCAAACAGAGATAAATAAAAATAATGAGCAAAGAAATTACCAGCAGGGAAAAAGATTATTCACAATGGTATAATGATCTGGTAATAAAATCAGGTTTGGCGGATTATAGTGCGGTTCGTGGTTGTATGGTGATAAAGCCATATGGATTTGCACTTTGGGAAAATATGCGTGACCAGTTGGATAAAAGGTTTAAGGATACCGGTCACCAAAATGCTTACTTCCCTTTATTTATACCAAAAAGTTTTTTGGCAAAAGAGGCGGCACATGTTGAAGGTTTCGCAAAAGAGTGTGCTGTAGTGACGCATTACAGGTTAATGAATGATCCCGACGGAGGTGGTATTATAGTTGACCCATCTGCAAAGTTGGAAGAGGAACTGATAGTGAGACCCACTTCAGAAACGATTATCTGGAATACTTATAAAACTTGGATTCAGTCTTACCGCGACCTGCCCCTACTTGTAAACCAATGGGCAAATGTGGTAAGATGGGAAATGCGTACCAGGCTTTTTTTACGCACAACAGAATTTTTATGGCAAGAAGGCCATACTGCGCATGCTACATCACAGGAAGCGATAGACGAAACTCTTCTTATACTGGATATTTATGCCGAATTTGCTGAAGAATGGATGGCTGTCCCTGTAATAAAAGGAGTTAAAAGTGTCAACGAACGTTTTGCAGGTGCCGAGGATACCTATTGTATTGAAGCGCTTATGCAAGACGGTAAGGCACTACAGGCAGGCACTTCACATTTCCTGGGGCAAAATTTTGCCAAAGCCTTTGATGTTCAATTTACTGACCGGGACAATAAGCTTGATTATGTATGGGCTTCAAGCTGGGGAGTGAGTACGCGGTTAATAGGTGCATTGATAATGGCACATAGTGATGATGACGGGCTGGTGCTTCCGCCAAAAATTGCCCCAATCCAGGTAGTTATAGTTCCTGTTTATAAAGGTGATGAACAAAAACAGCTCATTGATGAAAAGGTAAATATGTTTCTTGATGATTTTAAGGCGCTGGGTATACGGGTAAAGTATGATGATGATGACAGCCACCGTATGGGCTGGAAATTTGCAGAATATGAATTGAAGGGTGTGCCCGTGCGCATTGCATTAGGCGCAAGAGATATGCAAAATAATGTAGTGGAAGTTGCCCGAAGAGATACTAAAGAAAAACAGTCAATTTCTATGGATGGTCTGGCGAATACTATTTCAATACTACTGAATGATATCCAGCAAAATATTTATCTGAAGGCAAAAACTTATCGCGATAAGAACATTACCAAAGCGGATACATGGGAAGAGTTTGTAAAAATACTCGATGAAAAAGGGGGATTTGTTTCTGCTCATTGGGATGGTACGGCTGCAACTGAAGAAAATATTAAAGACAAGTCCAAGGCTACTATTCGTTGTATACCCCTGGATAATATAAAGGAAGATGGAAAATGTATATTAACCGGTGCTCGAAGCCAGGAAAGGGTTTTGTTTGCAAGAGCTTATTAATAATGTTGCTTCAATAAAGTATTACATTTATTAGAAATTCTACGCATCATGGACAATCAAGATTTACTTGCCAATGATTTGCAGGTAACTCCCCATACATTGAGATATTTAACCGAATCTGCCCGGTGGGGGAAGTTTTTAGCTGTAATAGGATTTATTCTTTGCGGGGTCATGGTAGTTATAGCATTTTTCCTACCGGCGGTACTTACTCAGATACCTCCGTATAATTCTTTGGCGGCGTCCTACACTTCAGGTATGCGCATCGGAATGATAATTGTCTATTTGTTATTTTCGGTGTTGACATTTTTTCGTTGCTTGTTCCTTTATAAATTTCTGTAAAAATGCAATCGGCATTAACGACTGCAGACCACGAAAATTTTGATGAATCGCTGATGCATCTTAAATACATGTTTAAATTTTTTGGAGTATCTGTCATTATAATGCTATCCATTTATGCACTCATTTTTTTAGTGGCTGTCATAACTGCGGCTATTCGATAACGTTTATTTGGTTGCGAGGTAATTATAGTCGGCCAGCAGCTTTTCAAGAAAATCAATGGGATATTGATCAGTAGTAATTTTCAAAACCTCCTGAACTTTGTAAGCTACCCGTGTGCAGGTGTGAGTATTATGACTTTTATAGAAAAGATTGATTACATTTTTTATGGTACTGATATCGCGGTCGCTGAGTTTTAGAACTTCAGGATATTTTACCACATAATTCTCCTGCCGGATATCCATAAACACAGTATCATCCACTGAAAAAACAGATTCGGTGTTCACTACAACGGTGTTTGCGGCTATGTCCCCAAGCCGCTGATTTTTTTTTGTAACTGCAATAATGATGACAACAATAATCCCTAAAAACCCGGTAACAAGTATATAAACAACGAGCCTCTCACCGGTAAGAATTGTGTACCCAAAAAAGAATGGCCATTCATAAGCTTTAAACATCCACCGTACAATATACTGGCTTAGCTGGGGCTCTCCTCCATCGAGGCTTATTACTCTTATATTCAGCAGCTTCTTGCCGATTGTCTGTCCATGTAGGAGCACTTCGCTCACCAGCGAGTACACCAGCATCGGAAGGGAAATCGTGAGTATATCAATACCTGCATGGCTTCTTAATTCATCCTCATTCGCCGTATTAAATCCTCCGTAGTAGAAATAGTTCATGCTTATGAAAAATAAGATCAATAAGGTGAAATCTATGAGATATGCAAAAAGTCGTTTATGAAATTCTGCTATTTCAAATTCCAGGTCAATATTGAACGGAGTAGCTATCTGAATTACAGGCATAGGGCAAATTATTATTTTTAGCATAAAAATTACTTTTTTATTTTTTAGCTCAAAAATTATCTAATTTGAATCCGGCTATATTTGTGTCTGACATCTCCCTCTCCTTTGTCCGAAAGTTCAATGATTCCTTTGGTGGTGATGGCGGTTGAGAGACCTTTTAAATTTATTCAATGCGTGAAGCAAGATTTATAAAAAAAAATGTTGAAAAATGGAATCAATATCAGCATGAAGCTACCAGCGATCCTGATGAAATGGCCGACAGGTTTGTAACCTTGCTCGACGATCTTTCCTATGCGAAAACGTTCTACCCTCAAAGCAAAGTTACCAGGTGGATAAATGGTATTGCCGCAGGCATTTATCAAAGTATCTATCAAAATAAAAAACAAAAATATTCCAGGATATTTTTGTTCTGGAAATATGAGCTCCCTTTGATATTTAGACGGTATCATAAGGTGTTTCTCTTCACATTCATTTTATTCATTTTATTTGTAGCCATCGGTGTTATTTCTTCTACCGCAGATGCTAACTATGCCCAGGATTTTTTTAACCATAAGGTTCAGCAGGGATATTATGATGAAACAATTTCACGAATTAATAAAGGAGATCCATTTGGTGTATACAAAGATGACAATCCATTTTCAATGCTGGTTCGCATCGCCTACAATAATATAAGTATTGCATTTAAAGCGGTTGTTTTTGGCGTTTTGTTTGGTGTAGGTACGATACTTTTAATGTGGACAAACGGTATTATGCTGGGTTGCTTTCAATATATATTTTTCTCACAGGGGCTAGGCTGGCAATCTGTTATGGTAATATGGATTCATGGTACCATTGAAATATCGTCAGTTGTAATAGCAAGCTGCGCGGGCCTTATACTTGGTTTTGGATGGCTTTTCCCTGGAACATATACCAGGCGACACTCTTTTTTAAGAGCTGCAAAAGATGCCATGAAAATTTGCGTAAGCCTCGTGCCTCTTTTCATTATTGCAGCATTTTTTGAGAGTTACGTGACACACCTTATGAGCAACACTTTTCAAAAAGATTCTCATGATATCGGGCTGCCTGTTCCTGTAAGTATTATTATTCTTACGGGTTCTTTCTTTTTTATTTTATGGTATTTTGTATTGTATCCTATTCGGTTGCACAAGAAAGGTGTAGTGCTTTCCGATGGAAAAATTGTAAAGAACGACATCGTCTATGAATTGTAAATTTTTCAGGCTTCTTGTTCTTACAATCTTGTTATTAAATTTTAACCGCCATTCTTTTGCCCAAAGTGGCGCTGGTTCACATCAGGATACTGCTTTTGTGGCAGACGATCAGGAAGACACCATCAATACTTCAGAAATAGCAGAAGATACCGTAATTATAAAAACAGTATTTGATATTGGCATCGATTCATTTCAACAATGGAAAAGCAGCCATGACTTTAGCTACATGAAATACCTCGATAGTCTTTTAAGAAAAGAGACGGGGCTTCGTAGTGATACAGTAAGTATCGATCAAGGCACAGGGAAAAAGAGAAAAGCTGTTACAGCAAAGGAAAGCAATTCCGCTAATTTTTTGAATAGTTTGCCATTGAAAATATTTTTCTGGGCTGCTGCCATTTTCTTTATCGGATTTATTAGTTATAAGTTATTTCTCACAGATAGTTTTTTTGCAAAAAGAAATATCAAAATAACGGACGAGGCATCTGATGAGACGCTACAGGGCCTTAGCGATTATTCAAAATATAATGACCTGATTTATGAAGCAGAAGCCAAAAGAGATTATAACCTGTGTACAAGATATTTGTATTTGCAAACGCTTAAGAAGCTTGCAGACAGTGATTTAATTTCATATGGCCCGGATAAAACAAATGATAGCTATGTGAAAGAATTGTCAGGCAAAAGCTATCGACATGATTTTGCTTCCTTAACATTGAATTATGAATATGTGTGGTATGGGAAATTTGTTATCACCTCTGCTCAATACCGGGAATTAAAAGAACAATTCTTTTCATTCAATAAAAAAGTACGACGAGTTTGAAACTATCTTTTTTATATAAACTTTATATAGCTATTGTCTTAATAAGCTTTACCGGTTGCAGAAAATCCGGTGAACACAGGCTCCCGTCGTTAAACGAAAATTACCGGAAAACCGATAAGCAACCATTTGGAACATTTGTCGCTTACAACCAGTTCAAACATTTATTTGGTGACCGTTATGTTGAAGAGATAACAGATCCGTTTGATGAAGTTTGGAAAAACATAGGGTCATATTCTAACAATAGAAAATATTCTCTTTATTTCCTGATCACAAAAAACCTGGTGCTGAGCTATGCTGAAGTAAAGGCTTTCCTGGATTATGTGAAAGCAGGTAATGACCTTTTTATTTCCGCGGATTATATCGATAGCAGGTTGCTTGAAAATATAAATTGTAATACTGAAAGGCAAGGAGAGATAGCTGCGGAGCTAAAAGGTAATATGCTTGAAACGCATGTAAGTATGTATTTTGGCGAGCACTTTTCAGCACCCGCCTACGGTTATTACTATTACCCTTTCCTGAACGCGTTATCGGGCTATGATACAGCGTTCGCAAGAGTTTTAGGTATTAATGAAGTTAACAGCCCCAATTATGTTGTGTTGTTTTCTGGCAAGGGACGTATTTATCTTCATGTCGCGCCCCGCATTTTTGGAAATTATTTTTTACTTACTAACGATAATTATAAATATTTAGAAAATGTGATTTCCTACCTACGTTCTGATCCAAAAAATATTTACTGGGATGAATATTATAAGAATTCCAGCTCTTCACGCAGAAGAAATAATAATACTGCAGATGATGATAATTTTTCAACGCTTAGTGTTATCAGGCAATATCCTTCGTTGCTATGGGCATTTCGTATTGCAGTCGCCGGATTGTTATTGTTTATTTTTTTTAATATAAAAAGAAAGCAAAGAATTATTCCTGTTGTAAAGCCAAATGTGAACACAACCGTTACTTTTACTGAAACCGTTGGCAGGCTGTACCTGCAGAAAAAAAATAACAGCCATATTGCCGAGAAGATGATAACTTATTTTTATGAACACATAAGAAACAAATATTTTATAACTACTGCAACTATCAATGATGAATTTATGAATTCCCTTTCGGGGAAAAGCGGCGTTTCAAAGGAAAAAACCAAAGAGTTGTTTTCGCTTATTCAACAAATTCATACTGAAGAAAAGGTTGACGATATTGAATTGTTGAAACTAAATACCGGAATAGAAAATTTTATTAAAAATAAGACCTGATGGAAAATAGTTTATTTGAACAAAGAATTGACCTTGGCAAGCTAAACGCTGCCGTTGCTGATATAAGAGGCGAAATTGGCAAGGTGATTGTCGGGCAGCACGAAATGGTTGACATGCTTATGATCGGTTTATTGTGTGATGGTCATATTTTAATCGAAGGAGTTCCGGGTGTGGCAAAAACCTTAACTGCCAAGCTGATGGCAAAGATCATAAACGCAGATTTTTCACGCATTCAATTTACTCCGGATCTTATGCCCGGCGATGTATTGGGAACTTCAGTATTTAATCCGAGGGAGGCAGACTTCCAGTTTAAAAAAGGCCCCATCTTTAGCAATATTATTTTGATTGATGAGATAAATCGTGCCCCCGCGAAAACGCAGGCCGCCTTGTTTGAAGTAATGGAAGAAAGGCAGGTAACTATTGACGGTACTACACACATCATGGATTTTCCCTTCATAGTGTTGGCAACGCAAAATCCTATTGAACAGGAAGGGACTTACAGGCTTCCAGAGGCGCAACTCGACAGGTTTCTATTTAAGATAAATGTAAAGTACCCTTCGCTTGAAGAAGAGATTCATATTCTTTTGAGCCAGCAGGCACTAACACAAAATTTGTTGCTTAAAGATGTAAATAAAATAATTTCACCAGGTGATCTTATTCACTATCGGCAAACAATACACGAAGTCCTCATCGAACCAAAACTTGTGGAGTTCATAGCAAAAATTGTGAATGAAACAAGAAATAACTCCTCATTATTTTTAGGAGCATCGCCCCGGGCATCGCTGGCAATACTAAAAGCCGCGAAAGCCAATGCTGCGATAAAAGGCAGGGACTTTGTAAAACCGGAAGATGTCATTGAAATGGGTGCTCCGGTTATGCGGCACAGGATAATATTAACTCCCGAAAAAGAAATGGAAGGTATCACACCCGATGAACTTATTCAAAATATTATAAGTGGGGTGGAGGTGCCAAGATAATAATGCTGAAATTATTCTTAATTGGCTACTGCGTTTATAAAACATAAAATAATAAATTCAAATACCCGCTTTTGTCAGGATTAAAAAAATATATTGTCGACCTTTTTGTTACGTCAAGATTTTACGCAAGTATATTATTGTGTATAGGCTTGTTTTTGACAGCCTTCTATATCCCGGTACTTCAATCAATAGCGGTCACTTTGTTTTATGTTTTTATCATGCTTTGCGCAATAGATTATTTTTTTTTATTTTTTTCAAGAAGGGCCGCATCTGCAAAAAGGATAACTGCAGGAAGATTAAGTAATGGTGATGAAAATAAAATAGAAGTCATAATAAAAAACAATTTTTCATTTACCGTTAGTATGAAAATTATTGATGAGCTTCCGGCGGAATTCCAGTTCAGGAATTGGGGGAAGCACCTGGTTTTGAAAGCCCGGAGGCAAAAAAGGATTCGTTGGAATCTGCGTCCGCTTCAAAGAGGAGAATTCCATTTCGGTGACATGCATTTATTTGTTTCTTCTCCATTGAAGTTGCTGATACGCAGGATTACCAATGAAGCAGCCGAAACCATTCATGTATATCCCTCATTTATGCAACTGCATAAATATGAGCTTTTGTCGCATGCGATAATTCAACACGAGAGTGGCAGCGCACGTATGCGCAAGATTGGCCAGAGTATGGAGTTTGAGCAGATTAAGGAATATGTTACCGGTGATGATATACGCACCCTTAATTGGAAAGCTTCCGCCAGGCGTGGCGGGTTGATGGTGAATAATTTTATGGACGAAAGGTCGCAGCAGGTGTATTGCATCATCGATAAAGGGCGCCTTATGAAAATGCCTTTTGAAGGATTAACCTTATTGGATCATGCGATAAATAGTTGCCTTGTATTGAGCAATGTTTGTCTCAAAAAACAGGATAGGGTGGGGGTGATCACATTTTCAAATACAATGGGCTCAGTGCTGGCGGCAGATCGCAAGCCCGTACAGAAAGAAAATATAATGCAATTGCTTTACAATCAAACCACGGATTTTCTTGAAAGTGATTTTGAAATGCTGTATTTACAGGTACGCAATCGTATTAAGCACAGAAGTCTCCTGATACTGTTTACCAATTTCGAATCTCTTTCAGGATTAAACAGGCAGATAGACTATTTACGTTCGCTTGCAAGCCATCATTTGCTATTAGTAGTTTTCTTTGAGAACACCGAACTAATAAAACTGGCATCTTCTCATGCTGCCAATATTGAAAAAGTGTATATCAAAACTATTGCTGAAAAATATGCTTTTGAAAAAAGGCTGATTGCGAAAGAGCTTTCAAAGTACGGAATTTTATCGGTGCTTAGCTCGCCGCAAAAACTTACGGTAAATACTATTAATAAATATCTTGAACTAAAGACCCGGCAAGCAATTTAATAATGATTGAAAATACATTTGAAGAAGGAAGAGTTTTGCTCTTAAATAAGCCAATGGAGTGGACTTCATTTGACGTTATACGGAAGCTACGTAATGTCTTAAAGATAAAAAAAATTGGGCATGCCGGTACACTGGATCCACTTGCCACAGGGCTTTTGATTGTTTGTACGGGGAAGTTTACAAAAAAAATAAATGAGTACATGTTGCAGGAAAAAGAATATACCGGTTCAATTACGTTGGGAGCCACAACCCCAACTTACGATCTTGAAAGTGAACCCGAAAATTTGCAGCCCCTTAATCATATCACCAGCGAATTAATTTATGCGGCCACAAAACATTTTACCGGCGAAATACAGCAGGTGCCACCAATCCATTCTGCTATAAAGCAGAAAGGGAAACCCGTTTACCTGCTTGCACGCAAGGGAGTTGATGTCATTCTGGAGCCAAGAGCCATTACCATCAGGGAGTTTGAAATTACACATATAGATATGCCTAAGGTTTTTTTCAAAGTGGTATGTACAACAGGAACATACATACGCAGCCTTGCAAACGACTTTGGAAAAACTCTAGGTTGCGGAGGTCACCTAAGCAGCTTGTGCAGAACACGTATTGGAAATTTTAAATTGGAAGATGCAATGAGTATTGATGATTTTGGGAAATCAGAAACCTGATAGCTTGCTCAATTAGCCGTGAAATCCCGGCATGGATTTGTTTGCCCACGGATATTTCCACAACCTATTTTAAAAGGCCCACCTGCATGATACAAACTATGTTATTCTTTGAAATGTCCAGAACAATGCTATCAATGCTATGACTCCAGACAAAGGATAAACAATCAATTTTTTATAAAAGGGTTTTTTCCCAAAAGGTAAAATAATGAGAACATAAACAAGTGTTATTATACTTACCTGGCCAAGCTCAACGCCAACATTGAATGAGAATATAGAAGTAAAAAATTTATTTCGCGGTAAACCTATTTCGTTAAGGGCACTCGCGAAGCCCATGCCATGAACCAGGCCGAACATAAAAATGATGGCAATACGCCAGGGCTTTAATTCATTGAGTAAAATATTTTCAATAGCAACGAACGCTATCGATAAAGCGATTAACGGCTCCACAATTTCTGCAGGAAGTTGTATAATCCCTTTCATACTGAGCGCAAGTGTAATAGTATGTGCAACAGTAAATGCGGTAGCCTGCCATAGAATAGTCTTAAATTTTGAATTCAGAAGGCACAGGCTTACTACAAACAAAATATGATCGAAACCATTCGGAACAATATGGCTGATTCCTAATTTTAAATAATACCAAAATACTTCGTGCGATGGCGCTTTTTCCAGGACATAATTTATCGTATGCGCAGATGAAAAAACAGGAATCGCCAATAACAGGAGAGTAAAGAAAACTGCGCAACGTATTTTAAGGGGCTGCTTCATTAATATTTTTATAGAGTCGCCAGCATTGTCTCACTTTCTTTTTTTAATTCTATATCAATGCCTGGATTTCTTTTTAATGCTTCAATTAAAATTTGTTTTGCCTTTGTTTTGTCTCCGCCTTTTGCATATACCAGACCTGCATGACAGAGTAGCGTCGGGTTTTTACAATTGGTTTTTAATGCAGTATCCATGTAAGTTATAGCCTTCTGAAAATCATTTTTTTTATAATACACCCAGGCAACGGTTTCGTTTATATCTATATTATTCGGGCGGCGGTTATATTCTGCCAGCGCATGTTCCAAAGCTTTGTCATTATCTCCGACTGTTAAATAGGCATGTGCTAATTCCCTGTCTACGTAATGACCTATAGTTTCGTTTTTATTGGCGCCATCTGCATCCTTACTCATAGCATTTATAATCCAGGAGTAAAGAGAATCTGATTTTTGTTGTTGACCTGTAAGTCTATATAATTCAGCTAAATTTTCCTTCGTAGTATAATCGGTAATAAGAGTGTCTGCTTCTTTATAATAACTTATAGACCTCTGGTAATCGCCCGTGACAAAACCAATATGACCCAGCCCAGCAATTGCCGGCGCATAACCCTTTCGATAAATTAATGATTGTGCATATTCGTATTCGGCGCTATCTAATTTGCCGGTATTTTCATATAAATGTCCTAATTGCACCCGTGTCCATTCGGTTCCGTCTTCTCCCGGCAAGCCAGCCTCAACTGCCATTTTCATCGCTTCTATAGCACCCGGATAGTCGCCATGTATTTCTCTCAAATAGGATATTCTAGAGTAAGACGGTAAATCAGGCCGCAACGACACCATTTTATCTGCATTAGTTACAGCATCTCCATATTTCCCCAATTCCACATTTGCATCTATCAACATTCCATGCACTAGGGCATTGTAGGGATTCAGTTTTTGGGCCTTTGTGGCTAATTCCAAACCTTCAGCAAAATGATGTTGAGAAAGATAAATCAATGCTTTGTACGTAAGCGCCATAAAGTTATTCGGATCCTGTTTCAGCACATTATCTACCTGTTTCAACGCCGCCATATCATAGTAACTGTAATTGCCTGTAATCCTTGCTTCCTTAATAAAAAGGGCCGCCAAACCTAAGACGGATTTAGTATCGCCAGGATTTTCTGCCACTGACCTAAATAAATTTCGGGCAGTATTACGGGTTTTATCCCACTCAGGTGATAGGGCAAGTGCACCCTTTCGCTCCTGTAATTCGAAGTAAGATATTTCGTTGTTGCCGGCTCTTGTCTTATATCTTGCGATAATAAAGGCAGTTCCTACAAGAAATAGTATTATAAGAAAAAGATAGGTAATTTTTTTGTTCATGGGAAAGAGAGTTTTAAAGTAAAGGTGGTGGCCCATTGCCATTGACAATGGGCCACACACCCAACTATTCTTTAATTACATTGATTGTTTGCTTTAATACACCATCTTTTACAATTTGAATAAAATAATTTCCTTTGGCCATGTTTCTTGCTTGCCAATCAAGAGTATGAATTCCGGAACTCTGTTTTTGATTTGACAGAACTTTTACCTGCTGACCTGCAGAATTATATACTACGATCTGAACATTTGCATCCACATCAAGATTGTACCTAAGCCTGTTAGTATTTAACATTGGATTTGGGCTGCTGGTCGCAAAAACTTCAGGCGCAGCTATGCCGAGTCCTGACTTTTCAGTAACGGGAAATTCTCCCATTTTGTATTGTCCCATTTTCTGGTCTATATCGCAATTGCAGATATGTGTACCTGCCCACGGCGTTTGCACATAAGGAAATTCACTTCTAAAGGTAGTATCGTTTTTCTCAACTCCTGTTGTATAGGTATATACATTTAGAAGATCGTTCGTTACCGGGTTTACGCCATCAAAATCATCGTACCATAATCCAATAGCTGCAAGTACAATACCACTCACGGCCTGTAATTCGATACGTGTAACGTCATCTTCCAGCCTTCTACCGTTAGGAAATCCATCCATATTTGGGATAAATTCCAATTTAGTGCTGCCGTTGAATCTTGGATCGGTTAATCCCAGTACTGCCGCCTGAATTAATCCTAAAGAATTAAAATCCTTACTATTTCTTGGTGTTGTTGGGACGGCCATATTCAATCTGAGCATATCACCTCCATTCGGTAAAAAGTTACTTATGAAAGGTTTACCTACAGCTAAAGGATTTCCTGCTTTACCTGTGGCTAACTGGTATGGAGCCAGGTTTGGCACACCTGTGTGAAAGATAGGCCAAAGATCTACAGAACGGGGTGAGCCCGGAGCTGGCAATAACAATGAGCCAAAAGCTGCTTCAGACAAAGCTGTGCCGTTAAGTGCAGGATTACCTTTCAGGCCATATAACCCCATCTTATTGTTATTGAAGTTATAAGAACCCAACGACTTGCTTTGTATCCTGAGTGGTTTAAAAGCGGGAACGTTATCTCCTAAGAAATCATCTTTCATATAAAGGGCTAACTCAGGATTGTAAAAGTACTTTCCAAACACATTTAATTTAGACAGATCCTGGTAGGGAGTTAAGCTATTCCAATAATCTTTCATACCAATTGGAATAACCGCTTCGTTGGTTAAAGGCATTCCTAGTCTTGAAACCTGAACCCAATCTCCGGAAGTTGATTTAGTACCATCACCGTTAAGTGTACTGATTTTACGCCTGCTTGTGCTTGCCCAAACGCCTATCACGTAGTCAGGGTCCAGGATATTTTTAGCTTTGTAAACACTCTTATGGTCTTTTTGCAAATCGGCAATTTCGATCTGCATCGCAATGGTGTTTACATTGAGACATTTTAATCCGTCAACAGATTTTCCTGATTGACGCGGCGCATCACCAATATCAAAAATTCCTCCCAGGTCAACAAAAAAGGGATCATCAACGGGGCCTGCATAGATATATTCGCCCGTACTTGCAGTCCTTCTTGCATCCATCATCCTTTTCCAATAATCAGGACCACTCAACCCGAGCTGTCCGCCTAGTGAGCGTGGGCCTATGTTTGGCGGTGGCACTACGCCATCGGTAAGCACTGTTGTAAAACTTTTTCCACCATCCGTGCTCTTCTGTAAGGTATAAGTAGTTTTTAAATTTTCTGAGCCCGGCAAAGATGAATCGAAAGGACGCCTGATGCCGAAAAAGGTGTTTGGATTTTGATTTACTGTTTTAAAAGTAAAGCGATAGGTTATATCATCTCCCGGAGTACCCACATTGTTATCGATATGAATTTCGTACCGAACATCTTCTGAGAAGTGATAGTAATTAGGGCCGCCTTGCGGAAGCTGACCCGGGATAAAATTGGCAATGATAACAACCCTCGTAGCGTTGGAAGGATCGCGAAATGCATAAACATCGGTATTGTCGGCAACCGGGTCGTCTGCGATCATGGGTGCTTCGCGGTGACTTGAAGACATTAGTACAACTGAAAATACTGAAACAGCAGTGGCGGCCATAGCAATTTTCAGTTTACTAATGGTAAAGCGTTTTTTCATTTTTTAAAAGTTTAATTAGTTAAGAAATAATGTGTAAATCTTCTCATAGAATAGATCTTTTTTCAATGTTGAAAAAGGTGATAAGCAAATCGTATATGAGGAGGGGGCGTCCACAAATACATTTTGAGGTCTTACGATTTTGTCAAAGGAAGAGGATAATCAGACTTAAAGACTTAAAACGTAAAAAAATTTACGAGAATTTGGTTAACATGGTTTTAACAATCCCAAATATTTTTATAATTGCTACCTACGGTTCTTAAAAATTTTCATTTATGCGTCATTGGACTGCCTGCAAGGGATCTGTTGCATTCATAATATAAAGAACTATTATCAGGAAGTTGTATTTTTTGGCATAGAACAAGCATATAATGTCGTTTAATCATATTTAGGTAACTACATTATTTCATCTTGTTGTTTTCATCGCCAATTCTGGCAATGTTTTTTGTGAATTAACCTGTGAGGTCCCGCAGAATAATCGTGGATGCGCCAGTAAGTTAGAGTACCTCTTAGGACGGAATCTGGAATGCTTTTGCGACCTGCTTTTTTCTCAGCATATTAATTGTATAATAGTAATTTTTATTTCCGAATCATTTTAATGCAACAATCTGGTTATCCTTAATCATCGCAGTTGTATAACTGGGGGATGCTTTCAGATGGTTCAGTGCTTTAGCATTAGGGACTTGTAACTTAAGGTGATTGGCGTTAGAACAGACTAATGTGTCGGGAGGATCTTACACAATAAAAATGGCACAGGTGATTCCTGTGCCATAAAAAGAATTTGCGGGGAATAGAACTACATTCCGAAGAGTAAAGCAATGATAGCCATCAAACCATAAAAGCCCGTAATAATCCCAATGGCTACTAATGTGTCAGTGACTTCAGTTTTGTAAAATTTTTTCATACTTACAGTTTAAATTTTAAAAATTGATTTAAAATAAGTATTTCAACAGGATGTGGGAAAAAAAATCGTAGTTTTATGGGGAAGGATCGGGGGTAATAACTCAAAAATAATATTTTTTGTCCAAATTTCAAATCTTTTCATGAAGATTCCTTTTATATGTATACTACCTCCTTCCGTGATGTTTGTTTACTTACCAGAGAATCTGGCCCAAATAAATCAAAATAAATCAAAATAAATCAAGTTTAATATTAAAATATAAAAATATAATTGTTGAATCCCCTCAATGGAACAGCGTTTGAACAGATCGTGAATTTTTTCGTAAATTACTAACCAAATATTTTTATTATGAACCGCGTATCAGATATTCTATCCCGTAAAGGCAGCAAGGCTATCTCCGTGCTTCCGGAGACTCCGGTTATAGAAGCATTAAAAGTTATGGCAGAAAATAATATCGGGTCAGTTCTGGTGATGGAAAACGATAAATATCTCGGCCTGATTACAGAACGGGATTACTCGCGAAAAGTAATATTAAAAGGCAAAAATTCAACAGATACAAGGGTAGGTGAGATAATGACTGCCGACCTGCCACGTATAAAACCGGGAGATACAGTTGAACATTGTATGGAACTGATGACTGACAGCAAAATCAGGTACTTACCTGTATTTGTAAATGATCAGTTAAAAGGAATAATTTCCATAACTGATGTTGTAAAAGAAACTATTTTAAAACAAAAGGAAACCATCAAGCATCTCGATAACTATATCCACTCCTAATAATAAAATTGCACAGATATAATCTATACGTTACCTGCTCTGCCACTTCAAAATTTTCATAAAACTATTGCATACAAAAAATCGCCTTATAATTTAAGACGGTTTTTTTTATTTGTAAGGAAGAATAATTATTCGATAACAGACAGCTTCCGCACATTTGTCTCTCCTGAAATTTTACCGGAAATACGCACGAAGTAACTACCCTTTTGTAAATTATTGATTTCAGTACTGTTGTTGTTGATTAATGTTATTGATTTAACCAGCCTTCCTGATACATCCAGTAATTGAATTTCTGTTGGTTCATTCAGCTCTGTAATGGTGATTTTTGCATTACCATGACATGGGTTAGGAAAAACAACGAAGTCTGATTTTGCCAGGGAACCTTTTACAGATTTAGTTTCTGAATAGGAGAAAATTCCGTCTTTATCAATCATTTTGATTCGGTAAAAACTTACGTTCCGGCTGCTATTGGTTTTATCAGAAAAAGTATAGGCCTTAACTATATTTGAATAACCGGCTGCTAATACAGAACCAATTTTTTCGAAGTTTGCATTGTCATAAGCCCGCTCAATTTCAAATCTGCTTGAGCTTATTTCCTGTTGTGTTTGCCATGACACAGAAACTTCATTACTATTGCTCCGCTGAATACTAAAATTTGAAAGAGTTACGGGAGTTGGAGCAGATGAAGCTACGTCACACGCTGTTGTGCCGATTACTGCTCCTGTTGCGCCATTACGATAGGTTAAGAAAACAGTGATACGCTGTGCAGGCGGCAAGTTGTCGTCACTTACACAGTAATCAGCATAAATGTTGTTTCCATTACATTTTTGTTCAATTAAGGTGAAAGTTTCAGGCCGGCGTACTCCATTTATTTTAATAGAATCTAATATTGGAATTGAGGAAGGGCAGGTATTGAAGTACAGCCTGATGTGAGATGAACAATGGCCTGCGTTACCATTGTTTCTTAAAAATTGAGACGGGCAGGGAGTTTGTGAAAACACTGCGAATGAGAAAACCAAAGAACAGGTACTAAGTAAAAACTTTTTCATTTTTTTTTGAGGTTTAGAGTAATTAAAAAAATAAGCGTGGTAATACTTAGGATTGAAATTGTCCAGGGTTGGAATTCTCAGATGAAAAAGGACTAATAATATATATAATTGTAAAAATTGCAGCGAAATGGAATCTGATGATTCAAGGTATTGAATACAAATAAGTAGATTGATAACCAGGTAGAACACTACCGGAATTCAGAGGATAAAACTTACGTAAATAGAAGGCTGAAAAATAAAACTATCTATTCTAAAGTTCTGGTAAACATCAATGGTGATTCAGAGGAGGGATGCAGCAAAATAGGTATCTTGTGGTAGTCGAGTGCAAATATATCAGGCGGATTTGAAAAATGCAAGCTTTTTTAATTTTTTTATTTTGCGACTCAATACGCTAGCTGTAAAGGTTCATGGAAGATCTGAGAGTGCGGATATATAGATTGGTTATTATCAGTAGAATTTATAACAAAAATAATTTATTGCAGTAGCCTAAGAAATTTTTTTTTGGACTGGTAATTTGTTTGCCGTATTTTAAGCATGATTTGTTCTTTTATAGCAACAATTAAATCATCTGAAATGACTGCTTATATTATTTCAAGAAAATACTTAGTCGTATTTATCACTGTTATTTATTCTTGTTTAGCTTCCTGCACCACCACCCACATTGTTTCTAAGTATGATTGTGACACATTTGCAAACAACCCTTTAAATAAAAAAACGACATGGTCATTTGCCTGGGGGCTCGTTCAGCCAAAGGATATTAATCCAAAGTGTGATAGCAGGTTCAATCATATGAATAAGGTTACCGTCAAAAATAATTTTGGCTTTGCATTAGTATCCGTAGTAACATTGGGTATTGTAATGCCACAAAGAATTGAGTGGTGTTGTGCACCTTATAGCCCACCGACAGATTCTCTTGGTCATTAATCAAAATAATTATGGCAGTTATAACTAATTTACCTGATGGCATTGAAAGATTGCCCGTAACAAAATGGGAAAACGGGCATCAGAATTTTGTTCACAATTTCAGAGAGGATGCCTCCTTTAAACTAAGGATACCTTCTTCTCAATCTTCTAATCCATATCTTGATACCACAAAAAATTTTCAATGGCTTATTCAGTATGCGATTGACAATAATATTCAAATGCGCGCAATGGGAAACGGCTGGTCTTTTTCTGAAGTTGCGGTATGCGAAGGTGGTCTTATAGATACTAAAGCGCTTCGACTTTCCTATAACCTGAAAAATTCATTTGTAGCACCTGGATACTTAGAGAAAGGGAAAAGTGCAGCTGATCTTTTCTTTGTTGAGTGTGGTATGAGTGTTTTGGATGTAAATGAAAAACTGGAGCAGGACTCCAATCCAAAAAGGTCTTTAAAAGCTTCGGGAGCAAGTAACGGCCAGACTATTGCCGGTTGTACTTCCACAGGTACGCATGGCTCTGCGTTTAATGTCGGAGCTGTTCATGATTCTATTGTGGGGTTACATATTGTTGTGGGCCCTGACAGGCATGTGTGGATTGAAAAAAAATCAAATCCTGTTGCTTCCGATGATTTTATTAATTGGCTCGGTGCTGAACCAATTAAGGATGATGACATGTTTAATGCAGCAGTTGTAAGCTTTGGCAGTTTTGGTTTTATTCATGGAATACTAATAGAAACTGAACCAATTTTTTTATTGGAACAGTACCGTACAGGTGACATTGTTTATAATGATGCGTTAAAACCTGCAATGAATCACCTTGATTTTTCAGGTATTATAGATGTGCTTCCAGTCCCACCTGATCTACCTGGTAAAGAATTATATCATTTTGAAATATTGGTAAATCCTCAAATGTTTGAGCCAAATAATCCCGCAAAAGGTGTATTTTTTAAAACGATGTATAAAGCTCCTTACAGGGACGATTATACCCGTATAAGTAGGGATGATAAAGGATTCACATATGGTGATGACCTGCTTGGAGTGGTACAGAAGATATTAGATAACATCGGCCCCGGTTTATCTTCATTACTCGTGCCGGGATTGGTGAATAAATTATTTCCCCTGGCATTTAAATCAAATGAAAGTATGACCGGTACCCTGGGCGAAACTTTCAGTAACACAAAATTCAGGGGAAAAGCAGGAAGCGCCGCCATTGGCGTACATACGTCCAATGCGAGCACAGTTGTAGAAGAAATAGTAAGAATCAACCAGGAAAATCCCTTCCCGGGTGCGCTTGCATTGCGTTATGTAAAGGGTACACAGGCATTGCTTGGCTTTACTCATTTTGATAAAACATGCATTCTTGAATTAGATGGAGTTGATTCCCAATTGTCAAGAACCTTTTTCAAAAAAGTATGGGACAGGCTGGAAGAACTATCGATACCTTATACATTGCATTGGGGAAAGATAAATTTCAATCTTAATCCTAAACTTTTACAAAAAATGTACGGTGATAACATTACAAAGTGGAAAGCTTGCAGACAATCTTTATTAAATGAAGATGCGCAAAAAGTGTTCACCAATGAGTTTATAAATAAGTGCGGGTTGACTGCATAACACCATCTCAATTTTTTACAGGCAATCACCATCGAAGAAAATGTATTTCTTTCAATCCCTATTTTCAAGAAAATTAAGGAACGGAATGCAAGAATTTGAATAAATATCCGTTTTACCATCACGGAATTGAGCTTTAGTTAATAAGTAATAATATTTTTAAGCAGTTATCCAAAATATCTTTTCCGAAATTTTTTATCTATGAAATTAAAATACCTTCGCGCATTATGAGAATAAAATTTAATTGTCCTTCTTTACTTCTTTTTACTTTTTTATTTTTTGCCTTCGCCAGTTGCAATAGCGCACAATCAGTAAGCGAAAAGGAAATGGTTGATTCAACCGGACAAACTGAACCCGGAAAAGAAAAAACTGTCTTTGACAAGAAGCCAATTGATACCGCCGAGTATGATAAACTATTAAGGGCGATCAGCAACAACGATACAACAGGTTTATGGCCGGCAAAAGTTGTGTATCCGTTGCCCGGGGCGGTTTTGCCATATCACCGGATTGTAGCGTTTTACGGGAACCTTTATTCAAAGAGGATGGGGATACTTGGTGAACTTCCTAAAGATTCAATGCTCAATAAATTAAAAGGAGAGGTCGCGAAATGGCAGGCTGCCGATACAACACTCCCTGTAATTCCTGCGCTGCATTATGTGGCTGTTACCGCCCAGGGAGCTCCGGGGAAAGATGGTAAACACCGGATGCGAATGCCTTTTCACCAGATAGATACGATCGTCAACTGGGCCAAAGAAATCAACGCATTGGTTTTCTTAGATATACAGGTGGGGCACAGTTTTGTAAAAGATGAAGTACCTCCCTTGGAAACTTATTTAAAAATGCCTTCGGTTCACCTGGGAATTGATCCCGAATTTTCACTCAAAAATGGTGAAGTACCGGGAAGTAAAATCGGGAGCTTCAATGCGGAAGACGTAAATGACGCAATTGACTTTCTTGTCGAGCTGGTAAGGAAAAATAATTTGCCTCCCAAAATTTTAATAGTTCACCGTTTCACACAGGGAATGATTAGAGGATACCAGGATATAAAAAGAGTGCCTGAAGTGCAGGTAGTAATGGATATGGATGGCTGGGGAGATAAGATATTAAAGAGATCTACCTACCTGCGTTATATTTATAGGGAACCGGTACAATTTACAGGCTTCAAATTGTTTTATAAGAACGATACTAAAACCGGGGCCGATCAATTGTACACTCCCCAGGAATTATTAAGATTTACTCCCAAACCTATCTACATTCAATATCAATAAAAATTTATCCCCCGGCATTTGAAATGAAAACACATCTTATTGCTTCTTTATTTTCTTCATTGTTTTTTGTGGCATGTTCTTCCCATACTGACAAAACAAAAATTAATAATAATCCTGTTGTTGACACAATTGCTAATGAAGTAGGTGAAACAAAGGATATGCCTGTTGCAGATGTGGCAACAATACTTGCAAAAAAAGAAGTGCCGGTTTTATGTTACCATCACATCCGGGAACCAAAGCCAGGACAGAGTGAGAGTATGAAAAGTTATTCTGTTTCACCTGCTCAATTTGCTTCTCAAATGAAGGCGCTGAAAGATAGCGGCTATGAAACCATACTTCCAGATCAGCTTTACGATTACCTTGTTGATGGAGCGAAGCTTCCACCAAAGCCCGTTATGCTCACTTTTGATGATACTGATGAAGAACAATTCAGCATAGGCGCAACTGAAATGAAGAAATATGGATTTAAGGGAGTCTATTTTATAATGACTATTTCAATTAACCGGCCCCGTTATATGAGCAAAGAACAGTTGAAGCAATTAGCTGAAGACGGAAACATGATTGAAGCCCACACATGGGACCATCACATGGTTACAAAATACCAGGGCGCAGACTGGGATACGCAACTCGTTAAGCCAACCAGGCAATTGGAAGCAATCACCGGCAAACCTGTTAAATATTTTGCCTATCCCTTTGGGCTATGGAACCAGGCAGCAATTCCTGAATTGAAAAGCAGGGGATATAAAATGGCATTTATTTTATCTACAAAAAGAGATTCAACTGAGCCTCTCTATACTATTCGCCGTATGATTGTTCCCGGGCAATGGTCAACTCCGGGTATGATCAAATCAATGAAACAGACTTTTCATTTAAAAGCAGAATAGTTTATTTGGCAATTTCTATTTTCACTTTTTTATTCTTGATCTTCTCATTTTTTATCAGCTGAAGTGTGTGCCCTATTTTTGATTTTCTTATCGCCACAAACGAAAAAAAATCTTTCACATCAATAATCCCAATATCTTCCTGTTTCAAATCACCTTTTTTTGAAAGAAAACCTACTATGTCAACTTTATTCACTTTATCTTTTTTCCCGGCAGCGATAAAGAGGGTAGCCCATTTTGGCTTTTCAGGTAGTATGGCGGTTTCCGGAAGCTGTATTTGCTCAGCATCACCTTCAATATAGGCCGGCAGTTTTTCCTCTTCATGCAATATTAAAATGGCGGTGCCACTGGCATCCATCCTGGCCGTTCTTCCATTGCGATGCGTAAAAGCGTCTTCGGTATGGGGCAGATGATAATGAATTATGTATCTTATATTGGGAATATCCAGGCCGCGGGATGCCAGATCAGTAGTGACCAGGACATTGGTCGTTCCGTTTCTGAATTTACTCAGGGCGCTATCCCTCTCCTGTTGTTCCATGCCTCCATGGTAAAATTCATTGTTTATACTTTTTTCCGTTAATAAATTACTGATGCGCTCAACTGCTTCACGGTGATTACAAAAAACAACAGTGGAACGATTTCCTAAAAAACAGATCAGTTTAAATAACGTTACTAATTTATCCTTCTCATCAGAAATAACCATCTTAATAGCCAGGCCTTTACCTCCATCTGCACCACTTAAAAAATTTAATCTCACCGGATTTTGAACACCAACGAATGAAGGAATTTCTACCGATTCAGTGGCCGATGTAAGCATCCTTTTCTTCAAATGCTTTAATGAGTCAATAATAAAAGATACTTCCTCAGTAAATCCCAACTCCAGTGATTTGTCAAATTCGTCGAGGATTAAAAATTCTATGCTATCAATTGTGATATTGCCCCTGCGAATGTGATCGGCCAATCTTCCCGGTGTACCTATAATAATGGCTGGTGGCTCCACAAGATTATTTTCTTCAGTTTCCCTTTTGTGACCCCCATAGCACGAGGTAACTTTATAGCCGGTTCCCATCATTTTATAAACCTGCTCGATCTGCATGGCTAATTCACGTGATGGAACCACTATAAGTGCCTGGGTATTTTTATTATTATTATCCAGTATTTCCAGGATGGGTAATAAAAAGGCCAACGTTTTGCCGGAACCCGTATCAGAGAGCAAAATAACATCAGTATTCTTTTTATTGGCTTCAATTGATGCCTCCTGCATTTCGTTGAGCGAATCAATTTTTAATAGGGATAGGATGTTTTTAAAGTGGAATTTTTTGTGTTGCATGTGTGCAAAAGTATGAATGTTTATACGGGTAGTATTTTGGAGTATAGAATGTGTCTTGAAAGCATAATTTGATCCCCTAAAATTTATCAACTACCGTGAAGATCCAATTGGTAAATATTCGTGAATTATAGAAAAAAAGGGTTAATTTACCCACCTGCCCATGTTTTTGCTTCTAAAAGCTATGGGTTTTGTTTTTGAAAGAAAAATCATAGTACCGTGAAACAATTTTACAACCTGCTTTTTGTGCGATCAGTTATTACCTGGCGATTAGTTGCTTTAGCGATTATTACTTC
Source organism: Chitinophagaceae bacterium (assembly GCA_046593045.1). GTDB lineage: Bacteria > Bacteroidota > Bacteroidia > Chitinophagales > Chitinophagaceae > Ginsengibacter. The sequence goes on from JBKJRY010000226.1 coordinate 28,029, forward strand.
CGGTAGTTTGTCGCTCACAGCTCAGACCATTACACTTAACCCCTCTGCGGATGCATATGTCCGTGATGGAAATTACGCCGCCGATAATTATGGAAATGATACTTCGCTAACAGTGAAAGGTTCACCTTATAGTGAAAGTGGATTTACAAGACAGTCTTACATTAAATTCTCTTTACCAACCATTTCAAAAGTAGGTTCTGCCAAACTTAGAATTTATGGCCTTAATACTGCCAACACATCTGACATAAGTATTTCAGTATTTGGAATAGGAGACGATTCATGGACGGAATCAGGAATAACTTTCAATAATGCACCGCCGGTATCTACCGGAATGTTAGGCAGTACCGATGTTAATAATGTTCCGGGTTACTATGATTTTGACATTACCAGTTTTGTAGTAACTAACTTAAATGCAGATAAGGTAGTAAGTATTGTACTGAAGGATATCGGCAATAAGGATAAAAGCATTTCCTTTAGCAGTAACGATAATGCCGTCAATAAACCTCTATTAGTTATTGATACTACCTTTACCTACTCTCCAGGAAGCAGTACTTCCCATCCTATGTTGTTTGTTGAGAATCCAGATCATTTCCCATCAAATAGCCATTTTGTTTTTTCAACTATTCAAATTCCCTGGACCCGTGATTCAGTTTATAATGGCAATCATGATTCATTAAAAGTAAAAATTCGTAATAACGGGCTTGACCCATTAGTTGTAACCGGTCTCAGTATATCTGACACCACTCTCTGGGAGATTGAAAAAGTCAACGGGAACGAATATAACCCTGCGATTCAATTACCGTCAATTATATCTTCTGGCAGTTCTCTTGATGTAATCGTAAAATTCATAGCAAAAGACGTTGGTTCCCGGGCAAAGGTTGTTACTGGCACACTCACCATTATTTCGGACGACGAAAGATATCCGGTCAAGATGATTTATTTCGATGGCTTATGGCAGAATTCAGGAGAAGGAGTTCTCGAGCCACATTCTGATGAAATATTCGCAACCTTTGGTTACAAAACACAAACGGGTTTTGGTGGAAAGGATCCTGACCTGGGAGACAGTACTAAATTAAAAGGTGATGAAATAAAACCATCGTATTTTGTACGTTCCGACACGACAATACCGGTTACGGTAAGGCAACTCGCTGCGTATCATAATTGTTGTCATTCAGTTGAAACTTTCAAATGGTTTTATAAAGGCACAACAGTTTATAATGCTCTCTTTCCACAAATTGGTTTGGACGGCCAGACATTATTGCCGAGGAGATCGACAAGTAGTACTTACTATCCCTCCGAAGGTACAATTTCTCCCACAGGTGCTTTTGGAGTATATATTGGCGTTGGGAACACTACAGATGCCGCAATAAATCCCGGGAACAAATTGGGAGTGAGAGTATACCTCGCTATTGATTCGTCAGGTAATATTATTCCTGATGCGTACATTCTCGCCAATGACTACCTTGGCAATACATCAACCAACTACGATTACAATGATAATGTGTATTACATAACAAATGTGAAACCATACATTGGCACTGCTTACAATTCACCTCTTAAAGTAACACCTTCTGACCTGGATTTTGGTGAACATTTAGTGGATACAACTATTTCAATGCAACTGAATATGTCAAGTGGTGGCCAAACTTATACTGATGGGACCCAGGATCCTCCCATAACAATTACTTCCTTTATTATTACCGGTGAAAATAAATCGGAATTTACTGCTTCAATGCCTGCGAAAACAACATTAGCGCCGCAGGAAGTAACAGCTATGCAGGTAATGTTCAAACCCCTGACTCAGGGACTAAAGATTGCGGACCTGCTTATTTATTATAGTAACTCATCAACACCTAAAAGAGTACCCTTATATGGCATAGCAAAACGACCGGGTGTAGTTGTAACAGCACATTACCGTATTAACAGTGGATCTTCTGTTCCAATAATAATTAAAGGTAAAACATGGTCAGCAGACGATCAATATTCATTCGATAATCTTGAGCCTTATATTAATCCCGCATTGAAGGAAATAGCAGGCACGGATGATGATTCTTTATATTTTCATGAACAATCATCTAATGCAACAAAAAAGCCTTTCAGGTATGAATTTCCTGTAGACACGGGCACTTATTATGTAAGGCTCCACTTTGCAGAAGTTTATTGGGGTGCTCCTGGATCAGGATTTTCGGGCGGTGAAGGATCGAGGGTATTTCATGTGAAACTGGAAAACAAATATGCAGCGATAAATGAAGATATTGTGCAGGATGTGGGAGCAGCCACTGTTATAATAAAGAATTTGCCTGTTACAGTTACTGACGGAACGCTTAATATAGACTTTTCAGCTACGGTGAACCGTCCAAGTGTAAGTGCGATCGAAGTGTATAGCTTTTCAGCTTCAGAAGTTGTAAGTCCCGGAGACACCTCTGTTCCTACTGATAAGGCTGGCAGACTTAGATTATATCCAAACCCTGCTTCGAAATACAACGTTACGGTTCAATTTCCTGAGTCTTACAAGGGTGCATATACTTACCAGCTAATAGATGTTCTTGGCAGAAAACTACTGGCAGGTTCTATCACTTTAAACGGTGGAAACAACATTCAGAAAATTGACCTGTGGAAACTTTCTCTAAGGCGGGGAATGTATTTTCTAAAAATAACCGCTCCAGATAACAAGAGCGATGTACTGAAATTATTAATAAGATAGAGTTATTAAATTTCCTGGCATTCATACACTTGTCCAGGAAGTGGCAAAGACAAGACCTCGCAGTACAAATTAGGCAGGGGATTATTTACTTTGTTGCCCAGGCTTCTATTAATCTGCATTTTGGCAAAAAACAGGTGTAGGAATTATACTTTTTTAAAAATGAGGGTTTTATTCGCAGTGAGGATATTTAATATTTCGCCAGTCCCTAGGCTATATAGTTGAGCATCCCTGATATTTGCAACGAAGAACATACCCCATGAAGTTTCCGCAACCTTTGTCATACTCATAGCCTCTATTGATAAGCTGCGATTGGAGCCAAGTGAAAAAGTATTTGGTCCCACATGGTTAGTAGGAGTATCGCCACTAAAGATACCTGTCGACAAATTGTTGGAAACAAATGTAATGATTACATCTCCGTAGAGCGATGCAGGTTTTGTTGTTACAGTATTTGTGGAATTATCTTTCACCAAAATCATTTTCCATCTGCCATCCAGCGAAGCAGGAATAAGATCTGAATCTGCTTTCTTGCATGAAAAGACAATTAAGCTTACTGTTGAAATTAAAATCAGAAAACGTTTCATGTCTATGAATTTATATTATGACAGCCTAAATTATGAAAGTGTTGCATAGGGTTTCGCCAGCCAGCTTTACGATTGGAAAATGTTTAATAAAAAATTTAGAATGCTTTTACCACAATGCCTTCCCTTCATAATAATCCAGCACCTTAGACCTTAACACAAAATCATATTTTGAAATGATCAGGTTGGTAGTGGTTCTGTCAAGATTATTTTTCGCGATGAGATAATCAACCGATGTGGAGGCGCCTGCATTGAAAAGAATTTCGGCCGCCCGGAAAGATTCCTGGAAAGAATTTACCTGGTCGAGAAGTAATTTGTATTTATCAGCAGTGGTTGTAAGGTTTACATAAGCCCGCTCAATGGATTGCTGCAATTGGGTTTTTGTATTTTGCTCAACCAACTCATTATTTTTCAGATCTATCTTTGCAAGCTTGACACGGCTCCTTACCTGGCTGGCATTAAAAAGGGGAATGTTTAAACCCACGTTAAACGTAGTAAATTTATTGTTCTTAAGCTGGTTACCATAAGTGATCTTTCGTGTGTCAAAATTATTTTGCTTCGTGATCACTTGTGTCTGCGAACCGTTTACTATTACGTAATCATCAGAAGTTACTTCAATACTGTTCAGGAAAAGAGATTGCGTTGCTGCACTGGAATAATTCGTATTTACGTTTCCGCTGAATGAAAGTGTAGGAAACAATTGCCCTTTTATAGAACGGATATTTTTTTCGGCACTTTCTGTACGAAGATGCACTGCTTTGATTTGGGCAAATTGCTGCAAGGCTGTTTCATAAATTCTGGCAGGTTCATTTTCATAATTAGTACTGAATGTATCAAGGGGCAGCCTTTCAAGTTCCATACTTTTATCGTAAGGAATATTGAGCAACTGTGAAAGGTTAAGCTTCGCGGTTTCCCTTGCGGCGCGGTTATCAACTATTGCAATTTGGTCATTTGCCAACTGCCCTTTAAGATCATAAAATCGAGAAGGGGCGATTGCGCCGGACTCATTTAAAATACCAAGGCGCTCTACCTGCTTTTCAGTCACGGTAGTAAGGCTTTGCGAAGTGGTTAGTATATCTTCAGCACTTAGCACATTAAGGTATGCAAGAATTATATTGATAGTGAGATTGTCTTTTGCCTGCTGCAGTTCCATCTGTGATGCTTCATAACCCAGCCTGTTTGATTTAATCCTGTTCTGCAAAGAAGAACCGTTAAATAATAAAATACTGCTTCCTGCGGTATAACTGCCATAATTTACATTTTGATCAATGAACGCATTTGTAAAGGGATCAATACTTCTTCCCTGGTTCGTGCCATGGTTGGCAGCAGCATTCAAATCGGGAAGCATAGCAGCCCTTGATTGCTTTAGGTTCACATTTGCACTTTGCATTAACAGGTCTGCCTGGTTTACATCCAGGTTATTTTTGATGCCCAATTCTATCGCCTGCTTAAGACTTAATTTGTTTTGTGCCTGTACCACAAAGCAAGCCACGATAAAAAAAATATTTAAAAAAATCGTTTTCATTTTATTAGTTCTAAAAATTATTTTAAAATCATTTGAAAAGATCAGTGTAGCATTTTTTACTTTCACGTTTCAATTTTCAATTCCCCATTATCAATTTCTCATTTCCCGCTATCTCCTTTTCGATTCTCCCATCCAGCAAATGGATAATTCTTGAACCATAAGCTGCATTTTTTTGAGAATGTGTTACCTGTATTATCGTTACGCCTTCATCGTTCAGTTCTTTAAAAATATTCATGATCTCTTCCCCTTGTTTTGAATTTAAATTACCGGTGGCCTCATCAGCCAAAATCAATTTTGGCTTTACAATTAAAGCCCTTGCAATACCAACAAGCTGTTGCTGTCCGCCGGAAAGATTGTTGGGGAAAAGATCTTTTTTACCTACCATCTGGAAGCGATCGAGCATATCGGCAACCATTCCCTTTCTTTCTCCAGATTTTATATTCTGGTAGATCAATGGTGTCTCAATATTTTCATACACGGTAAGTTCATCAATAAGGTGATAGGCCTGGAACACAAAACCAATATGGGTTTTATAAAGTTCTGAACGCTTCTTTTCTTTTAATTGCAACACATTCTCTCCCATAAATTCGTAGGACCCTTCATTAGGTTCATCAAGCATACCAATCACATTAAGCAGTGTTGATTTACCGGAACCTGAAGGCCCCATTATAGAAATAAATTCGCCCTGGTTCACACTAAGGTTGATGTCTTTTAAGATAAATGTGCGGTTACTTCCTGTGTTCACCCATTTGAAAATATTCTTTAACTGGAGCATATTTGGTTATATAGTTTATTTGTTGTGATAACTTTCCAACCATCATACCAATGATCTATCCCATTGATACATAGGGCCTGAGTTTCAAATATATTATTCCAGGTGTTCGTTTACGAACACCTGGAACGGGAAAAGCGGACACTTGCTAACTTTTAGTAGTCCTTTTTTTAGAGGCTTTTTACCGGTTAACCAATGCCGAGAACATTATTCAACATTACTCTATATATCCGCGAATCTTATGGCGGTAACAAGATAGCATCAGGCACTGAAAAATGTGAGAAGTAGGGAATGAAAAAATATAGAAATAGTAAGCCCGATTATATTGCCCAATCGCGGCCATGCAGCAATGCTTCCATCCTTTTAAGAATTTGCAGGCGGAAAAAGAGAGGGCACTTCATTGCTAAATTTTTGTATGCACAAACTTGTGCGAGACAGGGAAAGTAACCAATACATCAAAAAATTGCCGCATAAATGTTCGGAGAAATTATGTTATGAAAACTCAGGCATTGTTATAAACTTTTAAAACAGGTTCCCTCAGTACAGAGGCTTCATTTGTACAATGCCAGTAAATCACATCCGCGATAGCTTCCGGTTTTACCCAATTGTCAAAGTTCGCATCGGGCATGGATTTATGATTGGGTGCGGTATCAATGGTGCTTGGTACCACCACGCTGGTCACTACGTTTTTTCCTTTGGCTTCATCGTTCATTAATTCAGCCAGTCGGAAAACAAGTGATTTGGTCAGGCCATAAGCCACCATCCCTTTCCCGTTCTTCGCATCCAGGCCCGGCTTTGAACCAATGATAAAAATTCTTCCGCTTTCCTGCTTCATCATTTGTACAAATACCGGCCTTGCCACATTATAAGCGGTTTCAAAATTCAATTTATATTGTTTGGAAATATCCGCGGTTTTTGTTTCTGCTATCTTTCCCAATGCGAAACCACCCACCGTTAAAACAGCCACGTCAATGCTTTCGTGCTTTTTTAAAATCGTTTCAATGAACTTTTGAGAATCATCTTCGTTCGTAAGGTCGACAACTACTTTTTCAAATTTATCCGCGGGGAAATTCATCGCCACAGGATCATTGGGAATTACTGTACCTACTACAAAATATCCCGCCTCGATAAATTTTTTTACAACTGCCTGTCCCATATTCCCTGAGGCTCCGGTTACAATCGCTGATTTCATTATTTATTTTATTTTAAGTTATCTATAATTAATAGTACAATAAATTTTTAGTTTTTCAGGAACTATATAATCATTAGCCGGATATAGATTGTGAAATTTCACTCATCCCATTCCACTTTTGGACAAAAACACAAAGCTCTCAAAGCATTTTCTTAGTACTCTTCGTGCCAGGTGG
>JBKJRY010000294.1:0-39276 GCA_046593045.1 Chitinophagaceae bacterium
ACGTATTTCTGACCATCTTATTTGTAATTCAATTGTAGGTGTTGATTCAGGAGCCTACACAGGATTCTTATATGTTATGCAATACCGTGAACTTATTTACGAGATATATGAAGAAATATGCGGTTCCAGGCTCACAACAAATATTGGCAGGATAGGAGGATTCGAAAGAAATTTTACCAATACAGCTTTTGAAAAACTTGAAAAATTTATTAAAGAATGGCCGGTGGTGTTAGAGGAGTTTAATAACCTCTTTATGCGGAATCGCATCTTTATGGAACGTACAATTGGTGTTGGTCCTATATCAGCAGAACGTGCGTTAAACTATGGGTTTACCGGCCCAAATTTGCGAGCTGCCGGTGTTGATTATGATGTAAGAGTTCATACACCATATAGTAGCTATGAAGATTTTGATTTTACAATTCCTGTTGGTTCAACCGGTGATTGTTATGATAGATTTTTAGTAAGAGATCAGGAAATGTGGCAAAGCCTGCACCTGATAAAAGAAGCCTATAAAAAAGTTCAGGAGTTTAAAGGGGAAGAGGCGGAAGTTTTCCATGCCGACCTTCCTGAATATTACCTTCCTGATAAAAAGGATGTATATACAAAAATGGAAGCACTCATTTATCATTTTAAGATTGTGATGGGTGAAATTGATATTCCTGCCGGTGAAATTTATTCAGCAGTAGAAGGAGCGAATGGTGAGCTTGGATTTTATCTTATAAGCGATGGAGGCAGGGCTCCTTACCGTTTACATTTCAGGAGGCCTTGTTTTATTTATTACCAGGCGTATTCTGAACTTACAAAGGGAGGAATGCTTAGTGATGCAATTATAACTATGAGCAGCCTGAATTTGATCGCTGGAGAGCTAGATGCATAAAAAATAAACTTCCATGCCGGAGGTGAGGTATAAGATATAATAAATATGAATACGGAATTTTCAAAAGAAAAATTAGACAAAGTAAATGAGTTGATTTCTCATTATCCCGATGGCAGGCAAAAAAGCGCTATCCTTCCGATATTGCATTTGGCTCAACAGGAATTTGGGGGATGGCTTGATGTAAGCACGATGGATTATGTGGCGACACTTTTGAACATTCAGCCGATTGAAGTATACGAAGTGGCGACATTTTACTCGATGTATAATATGAAGCCCGTGGGGAAATATGTTTTCGAAGTTTGCCAAACAGGTCCATGCATGTTAAATGGCAGCGATAATATTATTCAATATATCAAGGACAAACTAAACATCGGTATCGGGGAAACGACCAGTGATGGGTTATTCACATTAAAAGTAGTTGAGTGCCTTGGAGCATGTGGCTATGCGCCAATGATGCAATTGGGTAAAACCTATCGTGAACATTTGACTAAAGAAAAAATTGATCAGTTAATTGAGGAATGCACTGATACTGCTGCTGCAAATAATTAAATCATATTAGAATGAAATTAGTTCCTTATCTGGGCTTCAGTGGCAATTGCGAAGAAGCAATCAATTTTTACAAAGATGTGTTCAATGGAGAAATTACCCAATTGGGCAGATATGGGGAATCACCAATGGAAACGCCGGAGGAATTAAAAGAGAAGATAATGCATGCGAGGCTTCAGTTTGGAGATACTTTAATTATGTTTTCAGATATGATGGGCGAAACAGACGCTGACCCGGGAAGCATGATTAGTTTGTCTATTGATTGTGATAGTATAGATCAGCTTGAAAGGATATTTCCTAAAATTGCGGAAGGAGGGAAAATAACCATGCCTTTGCAGGATCAGTTTTGGGGCGCAAGATTTGGGATGCTTACTGATAAATTCGGAATACACTGGATGTTCAATTGTGAGAAGAAATGATGATGATAAAATTTATAAGATAACAGATGAGCCGGAAATTACTTTTAGAAAAAGCACATATCGAAGGAATAAACACTTTTGAAGTTTACCGCCGTGAGGGAGGGTATAAGAGTGTTGAAAAGGCGTTGCAAATGAAGCCTGACGAAGTTGTGGAAGAGGTAAAAAGAAGTGGGCTGAGAGGCCGTGGTGGCGCAGGTTTCCCAACCGGGCTGAAATGGAGTTTTCTTGCAAAGCCGGAAGGCCTTCCAAGATATCTCGTTTGCAATGCAGATGAAAGTGAGCCCGGAACTTTTAAAGACAGGTATTTGATGGAATTTATTCCTCATCTGCTTATCGAAGGAATGATCGTTTCCTCTTTCGCGTTAGGAAGCAATGTTTCTTACATATACATCCGCGGCGAATATGATTGGGTTACCGATATTTTAGAAAAAGCAATTAAGGAAGCAAAGCAAAATGGTTTTCTCGGAAAAAATATTTTGGGAAGCGGCTTTGATTGTGAAATATATATGCACCGTGGTGCTGGCGCCTACATATGCGGAGAAGAAACAGCCTTACTTGAAAGTCTTGAAGGAAAAAGAGGCTTACCGAGAATCAAGCCACCTTTCCCTGCTGTAAAAGGCGTTTGGGGATGCCCGACAGTTGTAAACAATGTTGAAACCATTGCAGCGATTGTTCCCATCGTTAATATGAGTGGAGATGTATATTGTAAAATTGGCGTAGGCAAATCTACCGGCACCAAGTTGATATCTGCTTGCGGAAATATCAATAAACCGGGAGTATATGAAATAGATATGACTATCTCTGTTGAAGAATTTATTTTCAGCGATGAATATTGCGGTGGCATTCCAAATAGTAAAAGATTAAAAGCATGTATTCCGGGTGGATCATCGGTACCTATTTTACCTGCCAATCTTTTATTGAAAACAGCGAAGGGCGAGCCAAGAATGATGAATTATGAAAGCCTTTCTGATGGTGGATTTGCAACGGGAAGTATGATGGGTTCAGGTGGGTTTATAGTTTTTGATGAAGACCAGTGCGTGGTTCGCAATACTATGACACTCGCAAGATTTTACCATCATGAAAGTTGCGGGCAGTGTTCTCCCTGCCGCGAAGGAACAGGATGGATGGAAAAGATCCTCAATAAAATTGAAAACGGAAAAGGAGAGATGAAGGACATAGATTTGCTTTGGGATATACAAAGAAAGATAGAAGGCAACACGATATGTCCCCTTGGAGATGCAGCTGCTTGGCCTGTAGCAGCAGCGATAAGGCATTTCAGGGACGAGTTTGAATGGCATGTGTTGAATCCCAAAGAATGTTTGGTAAGAAATTATGGATTGGCGCATTATGCAGATGAATTGGAAGTAGCGGTTTAATGAAAAATTAAGAATGCAAAAGATAGATACTATAGAAATAAAAAATTTTAAATCAATACGCCATCAAAAAATTGAAGGCTGTAAGAGGATTAATGTTTTTATTGGTTATCCAAACGTGGGGAAAAGTAATATTTTGGAGGCGTTGAGTTTGTTTTCCATTGATGGAAGTTATAATGATTTTTCTTCTTATGTTAGAGTTGAATTATTCACTACGTTATTTTTCAATGGTGAAATATCAAAACCGTTGGAACTTAGAATAAATGATAGATATAGAATTGCCGCAAAAGTAGATAAAGAAGCGATAATTTTTGAAGAGCAATTTGAAAAGGAAGGAACATCATTTGAGAAGAAGGATGATGGATTTATTCATACAGATAATAGCGATGATGTATTAACAAGAAAGACTTTCATTCTTTCTGTGCCTCATACTATAAGTGGCTATAAATTAAGTTCTATTGGAAAAGAAAATAATCCTCCCGAAATTAAAAAGTATGAATTTATAAGAAACACTTCTTACTCGGGTAAAGGTTTTTTTGAATTATCTACTCCTTTTGGAAACAATATTTTTAATATCGTTTCTTCAAATATTTTATTGAGAAAAGATATTGTAGAACTTTTAAATGAATATAATTTAAAATTTATAAATGATAAAGAAACGCAGACTTATAAAATTCTGAAGTTTATCGATGATGATAACATTTTTACGATACCATATTCTATGCTTGCAGACACATTACAAAGATTAATTTTTTTCAAGGCTGCAATTTTAAGCAATAAAGATTCTGTTCTCCTTTTCGAAGAACCAGAATCACACATGTTTCCTCCATACATTTCAAAATTTACAACTGATGTAATGTATGATGAAAATGATAATCAATTTTTTATTGCCACTCATAGCCCATTTGTGATTAATGACTTTATGGAAAATCTTGAAAAAGATGATTATGCCATATTTGCTGTTGGTTATAATAAAGAAAATGGAGAAACAATAATCAGGAAAATTAGTGATGAAGAAATAAATGAAATATATCAATACGGCATTGACTTATTTTTTAATCTTGAGAATTATTTAAAAGATGTCTTTTGATGTATATAAATGCTTTTTACCAGAATGTAATTTAGATATTCTGTTAGTTGAAGTTCTTTTACAAAAAGCCTTTTCAGTAAATCATCAAAAAGGTAATAGCTCAATATCAGCAAGAATGAATGAAAAGGCTTTAAAAGACAGTTTCGCAGTTGGTATTATTGATGAAGATAAAATAGAGCTAAGAGCATTAGACAGATTCACGGAAATTAAAAGATTAAGTAAAAAGGGACTGAAATTGTTCAAGCATAATGACATAGATACACATCATTATTTTATTCAAATTTGTCCGGCAATTGAAAAATGGATTTTGAATGAATCAACAAAAGGAGAAATAGATATTGCAGATGAAAAGTATAAATTACCAAATACTTTGAAAGGTCTCGTAAATTTGAAAGGTTTATCTCAAAGAAATGACCAAAGATTTAAAATACTGTTTTTAGATATGTTGAATAATGAAAAATGTGATGAGATAATAACATTGAAGAAATGGCTATTATTCCTGAAAGAAAATAATTATAATTCAAACACAGATTTATTATAAATGCCTGAAGAACAAAAATTATTTAAAGTAACAATAGACAACATTACAATAGATGTTCCGGCGGGGACAACTATATTGAATGCTGCACGTATGATTGGTGGCGAGGTTGCACCCCCGGCGATGTGTTATTATAGTAAACTGGAAGGGAGCGGAGGTAAATGCAGAACCTGTCTTATCGAAGTTGCTTCGGGATCAACTGCGGATCCCCGCCCAATGCCCAAGCTAATGGCATCCTGCCGGACAAATGTTATGGATGGAATGGTGGTAAAAAATATTACCAGTGAAAAAGTTTTGGATGCACGTAAAGGAGTTGTTGAATTTTTATTGATTAATCATCCCTTAGATTGCCCCATTTGCGACCAGGCAGGTGAGTGCTATTTGCAGGACCTTGGCTATGAGCATGGAGCTGTTCAAACACGCTATGAATTTAAAAGACGCACATTTGTAAGAGAAGATATTGGCCCTTACATTCAGTTGCACATGACAAGATGCATACTTTGCTACCGTTGTGTATATGTTGCCGATCAATTGACTAACAACCGCGTTCATGGAATATTAGACAGGGGAGATCATTCAGACATTTCAACTTATATATCGAAGGCAATTGATAATGATTTTAGCGGAAACATGATTGACGTGTGCCCGGTAGGAGCACTTACTGATCGTACATTCAGGTTTAAAAACAGGGTGTGGTTTTTAAAACCAATGGATGCCCATCGCGATTGTGATAAGTGTTGCGGTAAAGTAACGTTGTGGAACCGCGGTGATGAAGTATATCGCGTAACTGCACGAAAAGATCAATGGGGCGAAGTGCAAAGCTATGAAGATGGGAAGCCTGGCTGGATATGTAATACCTGCCGTTTCGATAAAAAGAAAGCTGGTGACTGGGTGATCGAAGGGCCCACTAAAATAGACAGGCATTCAGTTATATCCGCGAATCATTACGAAGTGAAAGTGCAACCAGCGGATCCATTGGATAAAGTTTTGAATGGCCGTAAACCCTTGTTGTTACTTGATATACATGAAGAGAGTGAAGTGAACAGGCCGGGAATTGATTTGAGTAAAATACCGGGTCCCGCAACCTCAACAACCTTTATTGAGCATAATGAACCGAAAGATATAGCCGATGCGGAGTTGGAAAATATTTTAGTTAACGATCATAAGGATCTTCCAAATAATCAGAAATAAGAATGCCATTAACCCATATTTTTTTAGCCATAGACTGGGCCTTATTTACTGAGAAACTTATTCTGATAATCGCTGTAGTGAGTGGCTCACTAATTGTAGCAATGTATTCGACTTATGCCGAACGTAAAGTTGCCGCCGTTTTGCAGGATAGAAGAGGTCCTAATCGTGCTGGCCCCGGCGGAATTTTTCAACCGCTGGCAGATGGGTTAAAATTATTTTTCAAAGAGGAAATCATTCCAAATCTTTCATCAAAATTTTTATTTATCCTCGGCCCATGTCTGGCTATGCTCACAGCAATGATGGTGGGTGCGGTGGTACCATGGGGAAATAAAATTCATATTTTCAACCGGGATATTTCATTGCAGATCGCGGATGTGAATATTGGTATTTTATATGTATTTGGCGTAGTGAGTTTAGGTGTTTACGGAATTATGATAGGTGGCTGGGCAAGCAATAATAAATTCTCTTTGATGGGTGCCATGCGTGCTGCTTCCCAAATTATCAGTTATGAACTTGCGATGGGTATTTCAATTATTGCATTGCTTATGGTAACAGGTACACTTAGCCTTAAAGAAATGGTTGAGCAGCAAACTGATCATTGGTGGAATATTCTAAAGCAACCGTTAGGTTTTTTGATATTTCTTATCTGTGCTTTTGCAGAAACAAACCGTACACCTTTTGATCTTGCAGAAGCAGAGAATGAATTGGTTGGCGGTTATCATGTGGAATATTCGTCCATGAAACTGGGCTTTTATTTATTTGCTGAATACATTAATATGTTTCTAAGCAGTGCGGTTATGGTAAGCCTTTATTTTGGTGGCTACGATATTCCACTTGTGAATGATCTTACCGCCATAGATAAAATTGGAGTGAACTGGATGGCAGTAGCACAGGGAGTAGTTTTCTTTGCAAAAATATCATGCTTCATCTTTTTATTTATGTGGGTTAGATGGACTATACCAAGATTCAGGTATGACCAGTTGATGAATCTTGGCTGGAAAATTTTGTTACCATTGGCACTTTTAAATATGCTGGTAACGGGAGCATTAATATTATTAAAACAAAATCACTGGCATTTCTAAAACATAATAATATTTTTGCGGCACAAAGTTTTTTAATGGATTGAAGAAATGTAGAAAGAAGTTGCAATAAATTAAAACTAATCAGATCCGATTAATATAATGCAAGCATTAACAAACAGGGTAAAACCGGTTTCAAGAAAACCAATGACGATATGGGAGCGAATGTATTTGCCTGCTATTTTTAAGGGTATGCTTATTACATTCAGCCATATTTTTAAGAAGAAAGTCACCATAAATTATCCGGAACAAAAAAGGCCTTTCAGTCCTGTCTTCAGGGGATTGCAAATTTTAAACAGGGACGAGGAAGGTCGTGAAAACTGTACCGCGTGTGGCTTATGTGCAGTTGCATGTCCCGCGGAAGCAATTACCATGGAAGCTGCTGAGCGTAAACCGGGCGAAGAACATTTATATCGTGAAGAAAAATATGCGGCTAAGTATGAGATAAATATGCTTCGTTGTATATTTTGCGGCCTGTGCGAAGAAGCCTGTCCGAAAGATGCCGTTTATTTAAGTGAGACTTTTGCTCCTGCGAATTATCAACGTAAAGGATTTATTTATGGGAAAGAAGATTTATTAATTCCGCATCCTAAAGAAAATCCGGAAGCATTTGCAAAAGCAAGAGGTAACAGGGCAACACAACCAATGGGGCATGGGAATGAACATTGATCTGAAAAATCATAACAGGTGCTTTAACATTTTGGCATTTAACTATTAATATTACTCTAACTCTAATTTCTAAATTTCTTAATGCCCGTAACACAAGTTTTATTCTGGTTTTTATCAGTGCTAGCGATAGTCGCTGCGATCGGCGTAGTCTCAAGTAAAAATCCTGTGTATAGCGTCTTGTGGCTCATCGTTGTTTTCTTCGCAATCTCAGGCCATTATATTTTAATGAATGCACAGTTCCTGGCGATAGTAAATATTATAGTATACGCTGGGGCGATAATGGTATTATTTCTTTTTGTAATCATGCTTATGAACCTGAATGCATCGGCGGAACCACCAAAAAATATTTATTTGAAAATGGCAGGAATCATTGGAGGCCTTTGCCTGATGATCGTAATTATTGCTGCGCTTTCCAAATCATCATCCAGCCATGTAGTTTTAGGCAATGGAACAGATGTTGGCCTTATTAAAAATCTTGGGATGACTTTATTTAACGAATATGTAATACCGTTTGAAATAAGCAGCGTTCTGTTTTTAAGTGCAATGATTGGTGCCGTTGTGATTGGTAAAAAAGAACAAAAAAAATCCGTATAAATGAAAAGCATTTTTGCCGTTATCCTGGTATTCTGTGTAGGATTATTTTTTTCAAAGAAATCATCAGCGCAAATTGACCTTAACAATATTGATCTGAATGATATTATTGGAAGAGTAATGAAAGTCGAAAAAGGGTTTTCGCCAAAATTTTTCCTGGGTAATACCCCTGTTCAAAAGGTGAATAAAGTTGCTGAAATACTTGGTCTGAAGAAAAACGAAACCGTAAATAAGCTTTTCAAAACATTTAAGACCGGGCGAATAGTTTATAAGGCTGCGGCTTATGCGGGTACTGCAGTTATTGCATATGCTGTTATAAGAAAAATTGATAATTCAGTAAAAAGCAATGATTATTCCGGGGCTTTATATACAGGTATTGGAAGTGTGGCTTCAGGAGTGATTGTAAAACTAATTACCAAGGCCTCAGCCTATAAAGCAGTTGATATTTTTAATGGAATTGCCGCGAAAAAAATAAGGGATATTTTTTCAATAGCGCCTGCTTCAAGAACTGCAGGCATCGGACTATATGTAAAATTATAACTATGGAAATTGGTTGGTACATATATTTATCAGTAGCACTATTTTGCATCGGCATTATTGGTGTTCTTACGCGGCGCAATTCAATTATAGTTTTTATGTGCATTGAGCTCATGCTAAACTCTGTCAATTTATTGTTGGTAGCGTTTTCTAAAATGCATATAGCGGGAGCGGCAAATCTTTCAGTAGCTACAGATGCGCAAATATTTGTGTTCTTTATAATGATAGTAGCTGCCGCTGAAGTAAGTGTAGGATTAGCAATAATAGTAATGATGTATAGAAATACACACTCTATTGATATTAACTTTTTGAACAGGCTGAAGAATTAAGAAGTAAAAAGTAAAAAAAGACCTGGAATATTGATCACGTGATTTTACTTTGGATTTTTCTTTGATAGAAGGTTGGCTTTTTGTTTTTGAATTTTGATTTATGGAAAAAATTTTTGATTTCGCTTATTGGATACCGTTACTTCCTTTCATAGGGTTTTTAATTAATGGGCTTGGACGGAAAGTGATTTCAAAAACATTGGTTGGCATCATAGCCAGCGGCGTTATTTTTATTTCGTTCTGCCTGAGTGTTGCTATTTTTATCAGTGCTTCAAACGAAGGATTCGTAACTCAGAACATTCATTATTTTCCTTTCATAAACCTTGACTCAATTAAAATTCCCTTTGAATTTCAAATTGACCAGCTTACTTCACTTTTCCTTTTAATTATTACCGGCGTCGGTTTTCTCATTCACGTGTATTCTACATCTTACATGAAGGATGAAACACAATCAGGGTATGGCCGGTATTTTTCTTACCTCAACCTGTTTGTTTTTTCAATGCTGTTGCTGGTGCTTGGAGGCAATTATGTTGTTATGTTTATTGGGTGGGAAGGTGTAGGTCTCTGTTCCTATTTGCTTATTGGCTTCTGGTTTAAAAATAATGATTACAACAATGCTGCAAAGAAAGCCTTTATCATGAACCGGATTGGTGATGTTGGTTTTCTCTTA
Source organism: Chitinophagaceae bacterium (assembly GCA_046593045.1). GTDB lineage: Bacteria > Bacteroidota > Bacteroidia > Chitinophagales > Chitinophagaceae > Ginsengibacter. The sequence continues at coordinate 9,907 of JBKJRY010000294.1, forward strand.
GGAATATTCTGGCTGCTTTCTTCATACGGAACTGTTTCTTATCATGATCTTTTTAATTCACAAACAGGAAAATTACTATCAGTATCTGAAATCAATTCTCCTGCCTTAGTGGCAATAACATTATTATTTTTTGTAGGTGCAACCGGCAAAAGTGCACAGATTCCTTTATATACTTGGCTACCTGATGCGATGGCAGGGCCTACCCCGGTTTCCGCTTTAATCCATGCTGCAACAATGGTTACAGCAGGCATTTATATGATTGCCCGCAGTAATATTATGTATTCACTTGCACCCACCACCATGACTGTGGTTGCAATAGTAGGCCTTGCGACTGCTATCCTTGCCGCAGTAATCGCATTGAAGCAAAATGATATTAAGAAAGTATTAGCTTATTCCACGGTCAGCCAGTTAGGCTATATGTTTTTGGGATTGGGTGTTGGAGCCTACACTGCAGCGGTATTTCATGTAATGACACACGCTTTTTTCAAAGCACTTCTTTTTCTTGGCGCAGGTTCGGTTATTCATGCTATGGGTGGAGAACAGGATATTACAAAAATGGGCGGTCTCGGCAAAAAGATGCGCATTACTTATACAACTTTTTTTATTGCTTGCCTTGCCATCGCCGGTATTCCTCCTTTTTCAGGGTTCTTTTCAAAAGACGAAATATTATCTGCGGCATACGCAGAGAATCCAATATTTTATATAATTGGGTTGGCTGGTGCATTGCTGACGGCATTTTACATGTTTCGTTTATTGGCATTGACATTTGCTGGGAAATTCCAAGGCACGGATGAGCAATTACATCATGTGCATGAAAGTCCGGCAACGATTACTATTCCATTAGTTATACTGGCTATATTAGCTGCTTTAGGAGGCCTTGTTGGAATACCTGAAATTTTTGTAAATCATGGTCATAAGCTCGGAGAGTTTTTGTTGCCCGTTTTTGCACATTCCAATACAATTCTTACAGCCCATCATATTCCGTTGCAGGCAGAATTTATTTTATTAGGCGTATCTGTTGTGCTGATAATTGTCGTATGCATTTGGGCATGGAATAAATACAAAAATTATTCTGCAGGCTTAGAACCGGCTACTGGTATTGCAAAAGTGATCCGGAATAAATTTTATATAGATGAATTGTATGATACCATATTTGTAAAACCTCTTAAGACATTATCAGGTGTGTTAAGTAATGTGATTGATAAATCTGGTATTGATGGGATAGTAAATGGTGTGGGTAGAAGTATTAATTATGGAAGCCGCCAGATAAGATTATTACAAAGCGGGCAGGTAGGCACTTATATATTTCTCATGGTTATTGGAATTTTAGTGTTGTTCATCATTCAAATGTTTACAAAATAAAATTAATGCTGGGTAATTATTATACTTTTCCTGAATTACTTCTCTGGGTACCTTTAATCACCGGGATCATAGCTTTTTTCATAAGGAAAGAATCATCGGTAAAAGCCTTTGCACTATTTTCCTCGCTGGCTACATTGGCTGTTTCGGTTATAAGTTTATTTTATAGTAACGTTACCGCTCACCCGGAATATTTTCTTTATAATAATGTAAGCTACATATGGTTGCCGTATCTCGGCTCTACTTTTTATGTCGGGCTGGATGGAATGGGTCATGTCCTTACATTTTTAACCGCATTTACACTACCACTTATTTTTGCAGCAACTTATAAAAGCGAATTTAAAAAAGCAAATGCTTTTTATGGGCTGATGCTTTTGTCACAGACAGGACTGATGGGCGTATTTGTAGCAATGGATGCATTGTTATTTTATTTTTTCTGGGAGCTTGCCTTAATTCCTGTTTACTTTTTATGCAGCAGATGGGGAGGGGAAAGAAGAATCCAGGCTACCTTTAAATTTTTCATTTACACATTTGCCGGTTCATTGCTTATGCTGGTAGGTATAATTTATTTGTACCTGCATACTCCTGCAACTTCTGCTTTAGCGGATCATTCATTTTCTTTAAGAGCGTTTTATAATACGACATTATCGCCCAACAGGCAATCTGGTTTATTTTGTTTGTTCTTTCTTGCCTTTGCCATAAAGATGCCGATTTTCCCTTTTCATACATGGCAGCCCGATACTTATGAACAGGCGCCTTATCCTACGGTTATGGTCCTTAGTGGCATTATGGTTAAGATGGGAGTATTTGCTATGATCAGATGGCTGTTACCAATCTTTCCTTTAGCAGTTCATAAGTTTGGAAACATCGCGATCATTTTATCGGTTATAGGGATTATTTACGCCAGTTGTATTGCACTGGTTCAAAACGATCTTAAACGATTGGTGGCGTGGTCATCAATTGCACATATTGGTTTAATGGGAGCCGCGATTTTCTCGCAAAATAATTCAGGACTTCAGGGTGTCATGCTGGAGATGTTTAATCATGGAATAAATATTATTGCCCTCTGGATTGTAGTCGATATCATCAATAAAAATACGGGCATTCGTAAAATATCAGAATTGGGTGGCCTTGCTGTTAAGTCCCCGGCTCTAGCCATTTTTTTCCTGGTAATTGCTTTGGCGAATATTGCTCTTCCCCTTACGAATGCATTCATTAGTGAATTCTTAATGTTTAATGGCCTCTTTGAATATAATAAACTGTATGCGGCATTCGCCTGTATCGGTATTATATTGTCAGCAGTATATATGCTTAATATGGTCCAAAAAGTATTTTTTGGTGCTTCGAATGCATTAACTGAAAATGCTCAACCAATTGATATGAGGCAAAAGATCGTGTTATCTGTAATAGTGATTACTATTTTAATATTGGGTATTTATCCAGGGCCGATACTAGGGTTGACACAGAGTACTGTAACAGATATTTTACAAAGGATAAAATAAGCTATTAGGAGAAAAAGAAAACGGTAACCAAAAAATTATGAGCGCAATTATATTATCTGCAATCTGGGGTGTGATTATGATGTTTGGTGGAGTATTTTTTAAAAAAAGCACTACACCAAAATACTGGGCTATTGCAGGTATCATTATAATTTTAGCGGCGAATATCCTGGAATTTACCGGTACGCATATTTTTAATGTGGATACAAAAGGCATGTTAAAGTTCGATAACTTCAGCCTGCATTTTAATACAATTGCATTCGCCTGCACCTTGTTATTTTTTCTTTTGAATGGAAGTGATATTGAAAAGGTTGGTAATAATGTCTCCGAATATTTTTCCCTGATATTTTTTGTGCTGTGCGGTGTTGCCATTTCATCGTCTTTCAACACTTTGTTGTTGCTTTTTCTAGGTATTGAGATTATGTCAATCCCATTGTATATCCTAACGGGTAGCGACAAACGTAATTTAAAAAGTAACGAAGCCTCTCTAAAATATTTTTTAATGGGTGCATTCTCAACCGGGATTATGCTCCTGGGTATTGCATTTATATATGGAGGAAATACACTTGGTTCTTTTTATATTGATGCTATAGAACTTGGCACGGGAAAATTGCCGGTAATGATTGGAGCAGGCCTTGTGTTGCTGGTTGTTGCCATGTCGTTTAAAGTTTCTGCAGCGCCTTTTCATTTCTGGACACCCGATGTTTATGATGGAGCGCCAACAGTGTTTACTTCATTCATGGCGACGATTGTAAAAATTGCGGGCTTCATCGCCTTCATTCGCCTCTTCCGGTATTCATTTGGTGGTATGCAGCAGCAATGGCAAATGCTTATTGTAATAATAACAGCGGCGACATTACTCTTCGGAAATGTAACGGCTGTGTTTCAGCAAAGTGTAAAAAGGATGCTTGCTTATTCCAGTATTGCACAGGCAGGCTTTATGATGTTTGCACTTTTTGCTCTAAATGATACCGCAAAGGAAGGTTTGCTTTTATATGCAGCCGCCTATAGCCTTGCATCTATCGGAATGTTTGCCGTACTGGTAAAAATGAATGATTATACTGTAGAAGGTTTCAACGGGCTTGGAAAAATGCAACCGACGTTAGCATTTACAGCCACAATTTTTCTTCTTTCGCTCACGGGGATTCCACTTACGGCAGGTTTTACGGCTAAGTTTTATATGTTGCTTGCTGCATTAAAAAACGGGCACCAGTTATGGCTGGTAATCTTTGCAGTTATTTGCGCCGCTATAAGCGCTTATTACTATTTTAGAATCATCCAGGCAATGTATTTTAAAGAGCCTTCCCCGGAGGTGAATAGCCAGATAAGTGTCACTTCATCTTTTAAAATTTTACTTATAATTACTTCCGCAATTATTCTTCTTCTTGGTATTCTCCCCGGATTGGTTATCGACTGGATTTACTATTAACCTCCATATCTTCCGCAGAAGAGTTGTTCAAAATTCTACATAGATATTGATTTAACTAATTAAGAAACGGTTTCTAAAAAATTCTTTTGATATAGTATCTTTAATGATACGATTACCTTTTCAATAAATTTAGAATAGTGGCGTATGCAATTATCTGATTCTCTTTCCTTGGCCTTTCGTACGGTAAAAAGTAATAAGCTACGTACGGGCATTACAGTTGCTATTATAGCATTTGGAATTATGGCTTTAATAGGAATTATTACTGCCATCGCTTCAATGAATCAAAGTCTTTCCGAGAGCTTTTCAACGATGGGTGCAAATGGATTTGCAGTAAGATACAAAGATAGGCAGGTCCGTCTAGGCAGAAGAAGCAACGTTAAAAAAACGAATGTAAGTTCCTTAAAGCGAAAGGAATCTAATACAGGTAAAGTATTCACTTACCAGGAAGCAAAACTTTTTAAAGAGCGATATAATTTTCCGGCCAAAGTAAGTATTTCGCTGAGGGGCCCGGGTAATGTAGTAGTAAATAATTTGACTGTAAAAACAAATCCAAATATAACTATGATGGGTGGGGATGAAAATTATCTTTCTCAGAGCGGTTACGCGTTACTTACCGGGAGAAATTTTAATGCCATTGACGTACAAAGCGGAAGAAGTATTTGTATCCTTGGAAATAGCGTTGCGAAGAAGCTCTATGGTGATAACATACAAAGGGCTATTGACAAGGTTATTAAGGTTTCGGGAATTAATTACAGGGTTATTGGCGTATTGAAGGATAAAGGTTCAAGCGCATTTTTGAATGCTGATAATGTTGTTATAACTACTTATAACAATATCCGGCGTCTTTTTCCAACAGATGGTACAACATTCGATATTGGAGTTACAGTAAATAACATAAAGGACATGGAAGCTGCAATTGGTGAAGCAAAAGGCACCTTCAGGCCTATAAGAAAGGTTGCGATTGATGAGGAAAATAATTTTTATATAGATAAAAGCGACAGTATTGCCGAGGTTTTCAAGAATAGTCTTGGCGCTATTACGACAGCTGCTGCTTTCATTGGACTGATCACCTTAATAGGTGCGGCGATAGGCCTTATGAATATTATGTTGGTGGCTGTAAATGAACGAACGAGGGAAATTGGCCTTATAAAGGCAATAGGAGGAACACGTAAAAGCATTCGTACACAATTCCTTTTTGAGTCTATGCTAATTAGCCTTATAGGTGCCATCTTTGGAATCATATTAGGAGTATTAGTGGGTAACATTGTAGGCATGTTCCTTAATACAGGATTTGTTGTGCCATGGGGTTGGGTAATTATGGGTATTGTCGTTTGTTCAGCAGTTGGTTTATTCGCAGGACTTTACCCGGCTTTAAAGGCCGCCCGGCTGGATCCAATTGTAGCTTTACGGTATGAATAGATTTTCTGATGCAACATAATTTTTCTTTGAAAAATATGTTAGCTGATTTTAGTATTCAAATTGCTTATTATAGTAGTAAAAATTACATTGAAAAACATTCTCATTTCGCTAAACTTGCATTATCTTTTCATTGTTGCTATTCTTTAATAATCAATTGTTGAAAAATTAAACGTTTTTAATTATGAAAAATTAATAATGTAATTATTAACATTCGATTATTTTCTTAACTTGTGCATCACGCTAAAATTTTTTTGAACTGAAAGGGTTTAATAAGAATTTTTTTCGTTACAATTGTGCTGTAAAATATTTTAACCAAATTCATCTTCATCTCAAACATTTAAAAAACCTAACGTTATGGCAGAAACTAATGCAACTGCAAACTCTACAGTAAGATCAACCACTTCGGTCCAGGCAAAAAAAACGAGCAATATTATTTCTTTGCTTGCTCCTATCATATGTATCATTTCCGGGTATGTGATCTGGCGTTTCGTGATTGGTGCTGACAGTAATTTTACAGCACCAGATAAAAGTGGAGGCTTCTGGCCAACACATGTTGGGCCCAAAGGAGACTTCGCAAGGATGTATGAAGGTGGTATAATCGTTCCGGTGCTCTTAGGCTGTTTCTTGATTGTGTTCACATTTGTAATCGAAAGATGGTTGACAGTAGCCAGGGCAGGCGGAAAAGGTTCTATCGCTGACTTTATCAGGAAAATACAATTTTATCTTGCAGATAAAAAAGTGGATGCCGCTATTGCAGAATGTGACAGGCAAAAAGGGTCAGTAGGCAATGTAATGAAAGCAGGTCTTCGTAAATATAAGGCTATGATTACCGATACCGAGCTTGATACAGAGCAAAAGGTACTGGCTATTCAAAAAGAAGTGGAAGAAGCCACCGCATTGGAATTGCCGATGCTTGAGAAAAACCTTGTATTCCTTTCAACTCTTGCCTCCGTTGCAACATTGATCGGACTGTTAGGAACTGTGATAGGGATGATTCGTGCCTTCAGCAACCTCGGTGAATCAGGTGGCGGAGCAGCAGCGAGGGAATTATCAAAAGGTATCGCCGAAGCATTATATAATACGGCACTCGGTATTGGTACATCTGCTTTTGCAATTATCTCTTATAATATTTTCACTACAAAGATTGATGCAATAACTTATGGTATTGATGAAAGTGGTTTTACACTAACACAAAGCTTTGCTTCTTTATATAAGTAAAATTTTTTTGTGGAAATTTGAAAAACCTGCATCTAATTATTTTAATAAAAAAAATAAACAATGGGTAGAGCCAAAATAAAACGCGGCAGTACATTTGTTGATATGACCGCGATGTGTGATGTTGCATTTCTATTGTTGTCTTTCTTTATTTTAACAACAAAGTTTAAGCCTGAGGAAGCAATAGAGGTAACACCTCCGAGTTCAGTTTCCTCAAAAGTAGCATCAGAAAAGGATGCGTTTAAAGTATCTATTGACAAAGACGGTAAGGTGTTCATTGATATGAGTGATGAGATGAGAAAAGATGTAATTGAGGAATTGGGAAAGGAAAGAAATATTAGTTTCACTCCTGATGATATCAAATATTTTGAACAAGCCACTTTTGTGGGAGTTCCCCTAAGCCAGCTCAATCAATTTGACAGGCTTACAGCAGAACAAATAAAGGCGACAAAACTCTCAGGTGTTCCTACTGACAGTACCAACAATGAATTACAGGCATGGATAAGTGCTGCCGTACAAGCTAACCAGGGGAAGAAAGTTAATTTTTATATTAAGGGTGACAATGCTGCAAAATATCCCGCATTCAAGGGTGTTATAGAGGCATTCAAAAAAAATGATATTTATAAATATAACCTTGTTACAAATGCTGAGGATGTCCCTGAAGGAACTGAATTGTATAAACAGAATTTAGAAAGGATAACAAAAGAGGGAGTTTATGGTGCTGATGAACACAAATAGTAATAATAGAGATAATATTTTTTAAAAAATTTAAATCATACTACGATGGCAGAAATGGAAGTAAAAAGTGGTGGCGGCCATAAAAAAGGACCTGGAGTAAAGAAAGGAAAAAAACTTTCAACCCGCGTAGATCTTACACCAATGGTTGATCTGGGTTTTTTGCTTATCACTTTCTTCATATTTACCACTACAATGTCACAGGCTACATCAATGAACCTGGCAATGCCAAAAGATACGGATAAGCCTGATGAAATAAACAAAGTAAAGGAATCAGGCTCACTTACGCTTATGCTTGGCAAAGGCAATGTTATTTATTATTATTTTGGCAATGATCCTGCGACTATGCAAACCACAGGTTACAAGGATATAAGACAAGTCATTCTTGATAAAAAGAAGACAACACCTGCTGACGACCTTTTCATCATTATCAAACCGGATAAAGATGCTACTTACAAAAATGCGGTTGATATATTAGATGAAATGAGTATTAATGATATAAAGAGATATGCAATGGTTGATCCCACGCCGGATGAATACAGTAAAATACAGGCAACGGAAACTGCTGGCGGAGTTCAATAATTTCAAAAAGTTACATTCGCATGTCTAAATAAAAAAACAAAATATGGACGCTAATCAATTTTTAAAGGCCGATTTACTTGACATTATTTTTGAGGGAAGAAATAAAGAATATGGGGCTTATGATTTAAGAAAAACGTATAACAAGAGAATTACGATTGCGCTGATTTCCACTGTTGTTATTATCGCTATCATATTTATCGGTACTGTTATTGCGAAGAACTTAGGCCCAAAAGACGATGTTATTGAGATGAAAGTTAAGGATCTTTCCTTAGAACAAATCCAGCCTAATGAACCGCCACCGCCGCCGCCGCCGCCACCACCAAAATTGCCACCCCCTCCGCCTATAGCTACTATAGCTTTTACGCCGCCAAAGGTGGTAAAAGATGAAGAAGTTATAAAGCCGCCGCCCGAAGTTAAGCAGATCGAGGAGGCAAAAGTGGATGTAAAAACTGTAGAAGGAACTAAAGATATTGGAATTGTAGCGCCGCCGACGGAAGATAAAGGGACGCAGGTTGTGGCTGCACCTGTTGAGAAAAAGGAAGATGAAGATAAAGTTTTTACCAAGGTTGAAATTGAAGCTTCATTCCCGGGAGGCGCGTCAGCGTGGACAAAGTATGTGACAAGAACCATAATGTCAAATCAGGATGAATTCACCGAATCGGATTTTGGAACATGTGTCGTAAAATTCATCGTGGATAAAACTGGTAAAGTAAGCCAGGTAGAAGCTACTTCTATGAAGGGGTCTAAACTTGCGGAAGTTGCCACCAATGCAATCAGGAAAGGTCCAAACTGGACTCCTGCTCAGCAAAACGGGCGTTACGTAAATGCATACCGTTTACAACCTGTTACATTAACTAATCCTGACCAATAATAAACTTAGTTGTTAAGAAAAATAATTTAAAGAGATGCAATCGTGTCTCTTTTTTATTTGAAGGATTTTTATTATGAAAATGAATTTTTTGTAAATTTTTACTAATCCCCTTGCTAGTTTATTAAAGATGAATATGGCTTGATTATCTTTATGCCATGTATGGAAAGCTCTCAGGATGGAATGATACAATTGCGGCGGTAGCGACGCCACCGGGTATTGGCGCAATTGGTGTAATACGTATAAGTGGCGACAATGCTTTTCAAATTACCAACAAACTTTTTACTTCCAAAAATCTTGAAAGGCAGCCGGCTAATACATTACATGTAGGCTATATCAAAGAGGATGGAGAAATACTGGATGAAGTAGTAGTTTCTCTTTTCAAAAACCCATCATCATATACAGGTGAAGACGTGATCGAAATAAGTTGCCATGGATCACCTTACGTTCAGCAGAAAGTACTCAATGCGCTCATCCGAAACGGTGCCCGCCTCGCTAAAGCAGGTGAATTTACACAAAGAGCATTTTTAAAGGGCAAGCTGGATCTTACACAGGCTGAGGCCGTGGCAGATCTTATTGTAAGTAATACTGCAGCTTCGCAGAATGCAGCACTAAAAAATATGCGGGGTGGATTTTCGATGATCTTAAAAAAATTAAGGGAAAGATTAATCCAGTTCTCTTCATTGATAGAGTTGGAGCTTGATTTTAGCGAAGAAGATGTTGAATTTGCCGATCGGGGAAAATTTAATGATTTGTTGAATGAACTGGATGATACTGTCAACAATTTGCTGCAATCTTTTCAATTGGGGAATGTAATTAAAAACGGGGTAAGCGTTGCGATAGTTGGCAGCCCAAATGCAGGTAAATCCACTTTACTTAATACTTTACTTAACGAGAACAGGGCTATTGTAAGCGAGATTGCGGGAACAACCCGCGATACTATTGAAGAGATAATAAATATTAATGGAATTTTATTCAGGCTCATTGATACAGCCGGCATACGTGAACATTCACAAGATGTAATAGAAAATATAGGTGTTTTGAAAAGTAAAGAGAAAATACAGCAAGCAGATATTGTGTTGTATCTGTTTGATATAAATTCTTTAGACGAAGAAAATTTTTATGCTTTTTTGGATAAGGTAAGAGAAGAAAATCCACAAGTAATTTCTGTATTGAATAAAATAGATGACGCAGATGAAAAATTCTTGCACCAGAAAAAGGATTTACATACAGACAGTATTTTTATCTCTGCAAAAATGAACCGGGGAATTGCACAATTGAAAGAAAAATTATTTTCACTTGCTTCGGGAAATATGATGCTTGCAGAAAATATTATCGTAACTAATACCCGCCACTATGCTGCTTTAAAAGAAGTAAAATCCTCTCTCGATGATATTCGTAATGGGATAATAAATAATATAACCGGCGACCTTTTATCACTTGACATTCGCAGATGCCTGCATTACCTTGGTGAGATAACGGGGGAGATTACAAATGAGGATCAATTGGATTATATTTTTAGCAAGTTTTGTATTGGGAAGTAGATACTAAACAAACCTTGAACAGGCGTAAACTTCTAAAGAAAGCAATTAACAACAGGCCAGCCACAGCCGAAAATTAAAGAGCCGGTTTATATTCCTTTCGAAATTTTAAAGGCTACTCGAAAAGAATTTGAGAAAAATGATTTTATTCAAAATTTGTTAATCAATATTTTTTTCCCTTTGCCAAAACATCTATTGAAAATGTAATAAGCCTTTATCGATTAGGAACCATTTGTAAAGGTCACAGAGTCGGAGCAATAACTTTTCCATTTATTGATATTAACGGGAAATTAGAACTATAAACGTAAAGATTTTTGATAAATCAAAGCCAGAAGTGGAGGGTCTTAAAAAAATACCAAGGGGACATATTATTATAGAATGTGAAAGGATTTTGAATATCAATCTTTCGTACGACTTTATCTTACCAGGCAAGAAGAAAAGAAATAAACTTGTGGCTCAAACGACGATGTTTATTTTGATATTGATCTTTTTTTCACCGGTTGTTTTAATTCCGTATTTCTTCTTTGGATCCATTAGGCTTATTAGAGTCATTTTAGGTATTCTTGAATCGATGTCGATTTTTGTACTACTGATAAGCATTGTGTCGATCATGTTAACTACCAAAGACGAATTTTCCAGAAAGTATCCTAAAAATACCAAAGGACTGACAGTATCAATTGCTATTTTTTTTGTTATTCTATTGCTTTTTTTATTTAATATTACCTTGTAGCAGGAGGTATATAAGATCTATTGACAAACTCTACATACCAGTTGGTTTGCCCGTTATTTATGTAGATACCCAATTTCATTATTAACCCAAGTAATTTTAATTACTGTACCATATTTGTACCTGTTTTTATCAAATCACCCGGACATCTAAGTAAAATTGCTGCCGATAAATTTTGATTTCCAACATTGACAGCTAACAGTACCGTCTGCTAAAATCTTAAAAATACCTTATCTTCAGAATCCACCGTTAACTAGGTCCTTCCTTGTCCATAGTATGAAAATAATTCATTTACTATTGTGGAAGGCTGTGTCCGGCTTAATGGAACTACCTAAATAAAAGCCTTAATCTGTAGTACTTTTTTTCGCAGATTTTTTCGCAAAAAATTAAATTTTTTAAATTGGAAAAGGAATGTTGGTACGAAATTGAGCTGGGCGATATAGCAGCCTATTCTGCTGCCTATACTTTTTACTATAAAAAAATGTATAATTATGGTAGAAAACTTACCGATAATACTGCGCTGATTGAAGATGCGATCCAGGCAGTTTTCATTACGCTTTGGAAGAAGAGGGCGAGCCTCGCCGATATCCAATCCCCTCACAGCTACCTCTTTTTCTCTTTCCGCAATTATATATTTAAAGAGAAAACAAAGCAGCAAAGAATATTTTTCCCGGCGAATGAACCGGAATTCGCGATCGATAATTTCATGGTTAACCAGGAAGCCGATGCCGCACTAAGCCAGCGTTTGAAAATAGCGTTATCGGGTCTTACGTCCCGCCAACGGGAAGCTATCTATCTGCGTTTTTATGAAGCATTATCTTATGAAGAGACCGCGGAGGTGATGAATAATACAGTGAAATCCACCTATAAATTAATTGCCCGCTCCCTGATGAAACTAAAAGAGGTCTTTCCCATAGAGAAGGGTTGAGCCATTCACCCACTCAATAATATCTAAACTGGTAACTGCTTAATCCGGAAAACATCTGTTCATCTATCATGACAAAATTATCGGCGGGGACTGGCCCAAAACCTGGATCCCGACGGGCAAGTTTTTTTGCTTTTCTAAAAAGTTTTTTAAAAAAATGGGGTAAAACTTATTTTTTGAGACTCTCTATTCTGATCAACAATGTACTGCTTCACCCATTACCCGGACAAATTTGATGTAAATTTTAATTGCTAAAACTCTCTTATGATGAAAATTAAATTGATTTTCAGGGCGCTCTTGCTTTTTATTTTATTTGCAATCCCACAACTAAACAGCGCCCAGACCGCCGTAAAATATTATTCAAGCGAGCGAACCCAAAAAATCCACCTTGCGCTGGCTTTAACAAAGATAAGTGAGGCCTATAAGGTGCAGTTTATTTATGAAAAATCATTGCTGGAGGGGAAGACTACGGTCTATAATGAAGAAGATTTTCAGCAGATGCCCCTGGAAGAAATTTTGAAAGCCATACTGTATCATAACGACCTGGTATTTCTCTATATAAAGAAAAATTATTATACCATCATTGCTAAGAACCAATTGAATGAAGCTGCAACCCGGTCCGGAACTGATGCATCCTATCAGCATGGCGGTGATAATAACGGCGCAGAATCTACTACGCAGTCGGTAAAAAATAGAACAGTCGATAAGATCATTAAAGGCCGGGTAACTAATAGTGCCGGTACGCCCATAGCTGGGGTAAGTGTAAACGTGAAAGGAACAACGACGGGCACGACAACCGATACGAATGGTGAATTCACCTTAACTGCACCCGATGACGGCATCCTGGTATTTAGCAATATCGGATTCGCAACCCAGGAAGTTCCGATCAGTAGGACAAACACTGTGAATGTGAAACTAGCGGAAGAATCTACTGCATTAAATGAAGTATTGGTTACCGGCTACTCGAGCCAGCGTAAAAAAGACATCACAGGGTCCATAGCGGTAGTTGATGTGAACGCAATGAAGTCGATTCCAACAGGTTCGGCAGCACAGGCCCTACAGGGCCAGGCTTCAGGTGTTACCGTGATTAGCTCTGGCGCACCCGGTGGTCGTAATGATATTTTTATACGGGGCGTAACTTCTTTTGGGAATTCCCAGCCTTTAGTTATTATAGATGGTCTGCAAGGCAGCTTAACGGATCTGAATGTAAATGATATAGCGTCAATGCAGGTATTAAAGGATGCAGGAGCTGCATCTATCTATGGTGTCCGGGGGTCTAATGGCGTTATCGTGGTGACCACAAAAAAAGGAAAGTCAGGCAAGCCAACAATAACCCTGGATTCCTATATTGGTGTTCAGAATCCACCCAAAGGAAATGTATTCAATTTGTTAAACTCGCAGGACTATGCCACACTTTTCAAGCAGGTAAATCCGGGAACTATTTTATTTGCGAATGGGGTACCAGACTATACCTATGCAGGACCTTCAGCTGCGGGTACCGCGATGGCCGGAGATCCGGCAGTGGATCCTTCTAACTATCTTTTTGATGAAGCAAACCCGGAGGTTGACTATCTGATTCAAAAATTAAATAAAACCGGTACCGACTGGTTTCATGAAGTTTTCAGGCCGGCAGCCATGCAGAGTCATACGGTGACAGCCAGTGGCGGTACAGACCGGTCGAACTATTTATTTTCATTGGGGTATCTGAACCAGGAAGGGACCTTAATTAACACCTATTTAAAAAGGTATTCTGCCCGTGTAAATACAGAATATAAGATAAGTAAGAATATCAAAGTCGGCGAAAACCTGTATTTATTTTACAAACAAAATCCGGGCTTTAGTAATCAACAGGAAGGAAACGCCGTTTCTTTAGCCTTCCGGACTCTGCCCATCATTCCGGTTTATGATATTGCGGGAAATTATGGTGGCACCTGGTTAGGGCCTGATCTGGGTACTGTGTCAAATGCAGTTGCAGTCCAGCGTCGCACAGCCAACAACAAAAACAACTATTATGATGTCATTGGCAACGTATTCATGGAAGTAGGTTTTCTTAAAGACTTTACAGTAAGGACCAGCTTTGGCGGTACGATTGATCATCAAAGTACCCACAATTTTACGTATAATAAGTATAATGATAAAGAGTCTCATGCCAGTAAGAACAGATACAATGAAAACTCCTTTTTTAACAGCAGCTATACCTGGACAAATACGTTGAATTATAGCAAGATCTTCGGCAAACACAACGTAAAGATTATAGCAGGATCTGAGGCAATACAAAATTATGGCGAAGCATTGGGTGGTAGTTCAAATGCATTATTTTCAACAAATCCCAGTTACTTTTTTTTGAATAATGGCACAACGAATGTTACGAATTATAGTAGTGCTTACATCAATACCCTGTTTTCTCTTTTTAGCCGTGTGGACTACATGTTTAACGACAAGTATTTACTGGCAGCTACCATACGGCGGGATGGATCCTCTGTTTTTGGTTCAGCTACCCGGTATGGCGTATTTCCTTCTTTCTCGCTTGGATGGCGGTTGTCCAATGAGAAATTCATGAAGGATGTGACTTTTGTGAATGATTTGAAATTAAGAGGCAGTTATGGTATCCTGGGATCCCAGGCTAATGTAAATGCTGCCAATGCATTTACCCTGTATGGCTCAGGATTTGGTACGTCCTATTACGGTATCACCGGTACCAATACAACGACAACACCAGGTTTTTTCCAGGCCAGCAACGGCAATCCGAATACAGAATGGGAGAGGGATGTAATTATCAATGTGGGGTTGGACGCTACCATACTTGATAAAAAAATCGATCTCTCAGTTGAGTGGTATAAAAAATCCATCAATGGTCTTTTATTCCCGCAACCATTACCGGCAACAGCTGGTAATGCCAGCCCCCCCACAGTAAACATAGGGGATATTCAAAATAAGGGACTGGATTTTTCAGCTGTCTATCATGGTCGTGCCTCCGGTGATTTAACCTATAATATTGGTGTGAACTTAACCACTTACAAAAACCTGGTGGTTAAGATTCCTGATCCTGGCTATTTTGACGTTTCTGATTCCCGTATTGGAAACCTGGTTCGCAATCAACAGGGACACCCGGTCGGTTCTTTCTTTGGATATGATGTTATCGGCATTTTCAAGAATGATGATGAGGTGGCTAAAGCGCCGACACAAACCGATGCGGCACCTGGCCGTTTCATTTACAGGGATACTGACGGAGATAGCGAAATAACACCGGAAGACCGTACTTTCTTTGGTGACCCAAACCCCGACTTTATCTATGGCATGAACCTCAACGTCGGGTACAAAGGTTTTGATTTATCCGCCATATTATACGGCTCGCAGGGTGCTGATGCCATTAATTTTGTAAAATATTATACCGACTTTTTCGGTACTTCTGAAGGAAAAGGAAAAAGTAACGTGATAAAGGATGCATGGTCACCTCAGAATCCTGATTCGAAAACGCCAATAGCAGAATATGCCAGTACATTCAGTACCAATGGGGCTTTCAATTCGTACTATAAAGAAAGTGGTTCGTTTCTTAAATTAAGGTCGCTCATACTGGGATATAATTTCAGTCCTTCTGCCTTGAAAAGATATGATATCAGTAAAGTCAGGATCTACCTGCAGGCTGCTAATTTATTTACGATCACCAAATATTCCGGCTTAGACCCCGAACTCACCGGAAGTCTTGACGGTACCCAGGCCAGTTCAGCCTTTGGAGTGGATTATGGAAATTATCCCAATAATCAGAAAACCTTCCTTGTAGGATTAAATGTTACATTCTAAAAATGCTGTTATTTAAATATTGAACATCATGAAAAAATTAAATTATAGGTTTATCACTGCAATCTCGCTGACCTGCCTGCTAATAATAGCCGCCTGTAGGAAGTCTTATCTTGAAAAAGAACCGCTGGGGACATTAAATGAAACAACACTGGCGAATAAAGCGGGAGTTGAAGGCTTATTGATCGGGGCTTATTCGTTACTTGACGGAGTAGGGCAGACCGGTACCGGTGACCCCTTCTATACGTCTGTCAGTAATTTTGTGCTCGGAGGGATCGGATCGGATGATGCGCACAAAGGCTCTGAATACGGTGACATTTCTGAATACCAGCAAGTTGAAAACTATACCGTAACGCCTGTTATCCTTCCCTTTAATGAAAAATGGATTGCGCTCTACGCGGGTGTTCAACGTGCCAATGATGTACTTCGGATAATGGCCAAGGTTACCGATGGATCTATTTCAACGGATGACGAGTTACAAATAAAAGCAGAAGCGAGATTCCTCCGGGCAGTGTATCATTTTGAAGCGGCGAAAATCTGGAGGAATATCCCGTATGTTGATGAAACGGTAAGCTTCGCGAATAATAATTATAATATTTCGAACGAAACCCCGGTATGGCCAAAAATAGAAGAAGATTTTCAGTTTGCTGCTGACAACTTAACGGAGACAAAAGCGCAGGTTGGAAGGTCAAACAATTGGGCGGCGAAAACTTTCCTGGCAAAGGTCAAAATGTTTCAGTCTAAATTTAGTGAAGCGCAGCCATTGTTTACAGACATTATAGCGCATGGTGTAACAACAGCGGGGGTAAAATATCAACTGCTCCCAAAATTTGCGGATAATTTCAATCCCGCGCAAAAAAATAATTCGGAGGACGTTTTTTCTGTGCAGATGACGGTTCATGATAATTCCAATGGTGCGAATGGAAATGCCGGTGATGTGTTGAATTTCGGTAGTGGCGGACCAGCGACCTGCTGCGGATTCTATCAACCTTCTTTTAGTCTTGTTAATTCATTTAAGACGGATATGGTAACCGGCCTGCCATTATTGGATACCTGGAATGATGCTGATATAAAAAATGATCAGGGCTTGGCAAGCGACGCTCCTTTTACACCGTATACCGGTACACTTGATCCACGCCTGGATTATACTGCGGGAAGAAGAGGAATACCTTACCTTGATTGGGGCATCATGCCGGGTAGAATATGGATCGTGTCACAGGATGCTATGGGACCCTACACTTCTATTAAAAATGTTTACTACAAAGCAGACCAGGCGACAACCAGTGATACCTATGCCGGCTGGGCCGTCAACCAGTCTACTGCCAATAACTATGTAATGATTCGGTTCGCGGATGTATTATTATGGGCAGCAGAATGCGAGGTAGAAGTTGGTAGCCTCTCTGTGGCGGAAGATTTAGTAAATAACGTCAGAGAACGGGCCGCTAATCCTAACGGCTGGGTGCATACCTATATTGATAACAATGATCCTTCCAAAGGATTTACGAATACGCCTGCAGCCAATTATAAAATTGGACTTTATACGGGTCAGTTTGTAGCTCAAGGGCAGGACTATGCACGCAAAGCGGTCCGTTTTGAAAGAAAATTGGAATTAGCCATGGAAGGTCACAGGTTTTTTGATTTGCAACGCTATGATAATGGCACTGGTTATATGGCTGATGTATTGAACACCTATATACAGCATGAAACACATATTCCCGGGTATGATTTCCAGTACATGAATGGGGCTGTATTCACCGGGGGGAAAAATGAATTGTATCCTATTCCACAGGTCCAGATCGACTTAAGCATGGAAAATGGTGCGGCTACCTTGAAACAAAACCCAAACTACTAAAGCCGGTACAGAACTCGAATAATAAGTTTAAATGAAAAAAAAATTCCATTATCCACGACATCTTTTTTATTCCCTCATGCTGGTGTCGGGTATAATAACCGCCTGTCACAACAAACCCGCTTCTGCCTTCAGTCCATTAGCTGAACAAGCGATTTCCAGCTTTGAACTTCAACCTGGGTTCAAGATTGAATTGGTGGCAGCGGAACCGTTGATCACGGATCCTGTTGACATGGAAATTGATGAAAACGGGAAAATGTATGTAGTAGAAATGAAAGGAGTACCAGATGATAAAAGGGGTACAGGCAGCGTTAAAATTCTTACTGATACAAACGGTGATGGATTGCTGGATAAGAGTACTGTATTTGCAGATTCCCTTATCATGCCCAGCAGCGTGATGCGATGGAAAAAAGGCTTGCTGGTTACTGATCCTCCGAATGTGTATTATTTTGAAGATACCAACGGTGACAATGTAGCGGATATAAAAAAAGTCATCTTAACCGGTTTTGACTCCAATGATCTGGAATCAAATGTAAACAACCCGGTCTTCGGATTAGACAATTGGATTTATCTTGCCAATGGCGGAACACAAAACAGGGATATCTATTTTCCGGGAAAGGCGAACAGTCCCAGGCTGCCCGATAACGCAAGGCAACACATGGTCCGTTTCAGGCCCGAAACGAATGAACTGGAAATGTTGGCCAGCCGCACACAATACGGACATAGTTTTGACGCCTTCGGCAATCATTTCCTCGTTTCCAATGCCAATCATATCTTCCAGGAGGTCATTGCTGCTCAATATCTCAATCGTAATCCCGGGCTGCTCATTGCCGATGCCACGCAGTCTATTTCTGATCACGGCAGTGCGGCAGAAGTATATCCGATTACAAAGAACCCGGAAAACCAACTGCTGACCGATGTGGGCGTATTCACTTCTGCTTGCAGCATTACCAACTATCTCGGTGGCGCTTTCCCGGATGAATTTAATAATAACATCAGTTTTGTGGCGGAGCCCGCCCAAAACCTGGTGCATGTGGACCACCTTATACAAAAAGGCGCAACATTTTCCGCCAGCCGAGTGATTAAGGATAAAGAATTCCTGGCGTCAACAGATCCTTATTTCCGACCCGTGAATATGTATATTGGACCGGATGGTGCGCTGTATGTTGTCGACTTTTACAGGCAGTTCATCGAAGGCCCCGAATTTATGGACCAGGATGTTGTTAAAAAAGCCAACCTGTTCAATGGAACTGATAAGGGACGAATTTATCGTATTAGTGCAACCCATGCCGCGCCGGCCAGCTGGATGAAAAACATGGATCTGGGTAAAGCTACCAATGAACAATTGGTGGAGAAGCTTGCAGACCCGAATAGCTGGTGGAGGCAAAATGCGCAACGCCTCCTGCTTGACCGCAATGCAAAAGATGCGCTGCCCGCCTTGATCCGCATGTCAGAGAATAGTTCATCTACTTTAGGACGATTACATGCACTATGGACATTAGAGGGCTTGAAAGAAATAAATACCAGTTTAATTTTAAATGCACTGGCCGATAAAGAACCCGGTATCAGGGAAAATGCGATCCGGATCGCTGAATTGCATCTCAGAACGTCTACCGAACTGGCGCCAGCACTTCTTAAACTCCAGGATGATCCTGATCCGAAGGTCAGATATCAATTACTGTGTACGCTGGGTTTTATCAATACTCCGGAAGCTAATAAGGTAAGGCAACATCTTTTATTTAAGGATATCAATGATGAATGGGTGCAGGTTGCGGCGCTTAGTGCGCCTCCTTCCCAGAATGCTGGCTTATTAGTTGCGGTGCTTGCCAGATTTCAATCATCCATTCCTGCTTACGGGTCGCTGGTCCAACGGTTAAGTGCTATGACAGCCAGCAGCCAGCAACCGGAAATGATACACGATCTTTTATTAAAGGCGACCATGGGGGTTTCTGATTCTGCTATAGTGTGGCAGGCTGCGCTCCTGAAAGGAATTGCCCAGGGACTTAAAAGCCGAAAAGCCATTCCTCCCGCATTAGGAAAGGATCAGGATTTATTAGTTCAAAGTTTTTTTTCCCATCCTTCTCTTTCGGCAAGGGAGGGCGTGCTGCAAATATTGCAGATCTTGGGAC
This sequence comes from Chitinophagaceae bacterium, assembly GCA_046593045.1. Classification (GTDB taxonomy): domain Bacteria; phylum Bacteroidota; class Bacteroidia; order Chitinophagales; family Chitinophagaceae; genus Ginsengibacter. The sequence goes on from JBKJRY010000294.1 coordinate 29,982, forward strand.
TGAAGAATGGATCGAATATCAAAGCTTTAATGCTCAAAGCCCGGGGAATAGCAGAGAATATAACTGTACCGGCTGACCTAAGGGCCCAGGCCATAAATTTTCTCGCCCTTCAAAATCCACAACCTTACAGCTCATTTCTTCAACAATTAATCACTCCCTCACAGCCCGTTCCGGTTCAATTAGCTGCCTTGCATATGTTAAGTGCCATACCCGATCAAACGGTTAGTTTGTACGTGCTGAAACAATGGCCTTCTCTCACTCCTGAATTGCGGGACGCAGCTTTGAATACATTTTTGCTGATGCCATTTAATTTAGATCGGGTGAGGCTCCTGCTTGATGCGATAGCACAAGGAGAGATCCAGCAGAGCAGCATCGGTTGGGAGCGAAGTGTGGTCCTAATGCGTGATATTCCTGATTCGATGAAGGAGAGGTCAAGAGCCCTCCTTACCAAAACAGACGAAAAAAGAAAAGACGTCATTCAAAGATACCAGGCAGCCCTGCAGTTAAAAGGAAACGAGAAGCAGGGAAAAGAAGTGTTTAGTAAAAATTGTGTCCTATGCCACCAGCGAAATGGCACGGACGGAAATGCTTTTGGCCCGGACCTTTCTACTGTGAAGCATTGGCCATTGGAAAAACTGATGGCGAATATTCTGGACCCAGGTATGACGATTACGAGTGGATATAATCTTTGGAACATCGAATTGAAAAATGGAGAAGTTAAACAGGGAATTATTGCATCGGAAACAGCAACAGCCGTCACGCTGAAATCTCCGGGAGGAACACAAACGTTGATTGCCCGGGAGGATATTCAATCAATAAAATCTTTAAACATGTCTGCCATGCCGGTTGGACTGGAACACCAGGTTTCGCAGCAGGAAATGATGGATCTCCTAAGCTTTCTCCGGTCAAACTAACTGTCGGCTTATTTACAGGTCGGTAAGCAACAACTAAAAATTTTATTATGAAAATTTTATTTATTCTTGGTGTTTTTATGCTCGCTTCTCTTAATCCACTATTGGCGCAAAACAAGACTGTTGGTGGCGAAACCCCTCTCCGGATCATTGCTTTCGGCGCTCATCCTGACGATGCTGAATTGAAAGCGGGTGGTATGGCAGCCATATGGGCGGCTCAGGGACATAAAGTAAAATTTGTCGCAATGACCAATGGCGACATCGGCCATTTCGAATCTTCCGGTGGCGCATTAGCTAACCGGCGACGGGATGAAGTGCTTGAATGCGCAAGAATATTTGGCATCGAAACAGAAGTGCTCGATATTCATGACGGAGAACTGGAGCCATCATTGGAGAACAGGAAAAAAGTAGCGCGGCTTATCCGCGACTGGCAAGCAGATATTGTTCTCTGTCACCGTCCATATGATTATCATCCCGATCATCGTTATGTTGGTGTATTGGTACAGGATGCAGCAGTAATTGTTGCAGCCCCCTTTTTTACACCAAATACCACTCCCACCAAAAGAAACCCTGTCTTTCTCTATTATTCTGATAATTTCCTGAAGCCTTATGCTTTTGAACCAACCATAGTGGTAGGCATTGATGAAGCTGCGGATAAAAAATGGGGTTGCATTGCCGCCATGCCTTCACAGTTTGGAGACCAGCATTCATGGCAGGCCAGTACCCTGCCGGATGTTCCAAAGGATGAGCAGGATCGTAAAGAATTCCTGCTGAATATTATTAAACAGCGAAATGAAGCCATAGCTATAAAATACAGAACCCGTTTAATGGAATTATATGGCAAAGAGAAAGGATCAAAGATCAGGTATGCCGAAGCTTTTGAAATTTGCCAGTATGGGCGGCAACCAGCTATGGAAGAATTGAAAAAATTATTTTTACTGAATGTACAGACAAAGAACAACCCGGAAAAAGTGATACCCGGTCAGGATGGAACACTGTTACTGATGGCTGAATTGGGAAAAGGCATTGGGCCAAAGATCGCTTACATGCCTGAAGAATCCGCATTCGGATGGTTTACAGCAGCGGACAAAGTATCATGGGAAGTTGAGGTGGACAATCCCGGAACTTACGCTGTTTACCTCGACTGGTCAGTTTCTGACGACGAAGCAGGAAAACCCTTTATACTGGAAACCAAAGGCCAGCAATTGCGCGGGAATGTTGGTCATACTGGTTCATGGCAATCATATAAAACCACAAAAATTGGCACCATTACGCTTAAAGCAGGAACACAAAAACTGGTTTTTAAACCCGCTTCAAAGTTCCCAACAACTGGCGATAAAGGCGCGCTGCTTGATTTACGCGGATTAAAACTGGTTCCGGTTAATTAACTTCTATTGATTAAAATTATTTTCAGGGGCGTTTTTCGTAAATAAGTAACAAAAAAATGGAGTATAAATATTTTTTGGCTGCAGATTTTATTTGTGATGAATATTTTCAAAATTGGGTCATTCAACCAGGAAGAGAAACAGATGCATTTTGGAAGAACTGGCTATTACAATATCCGGAGAAAAAAGAGATATTGGAGGAAGCAAAAAATCTTTTACTGCATATAAAATTCATAGAACACCTGCCGACAGCTGAGCAGGTACAACATTCACTCGCTTTGACCCTTTCTTCCATAAACACTGTAGAAGAACAAACGCCGGAGCAGCATGCTAAAGTTATTCCTTTATTACGGTTAAAATTAATCACGAAAATTGCAGCCATTTTTATAATTGTCGCTCTGGCCGGTTTTGCTGTTAATTATAAATATTGGAACGCCAAAGATTCCTTTGCTACTAAGTATGGTGAAATAAAGAAGATAACATTACCAGATGGCTCTCAGGTAGTGCTAAACGCCCATTCATCCATTTCTTATTTTAAGCATAACAAAAGCGGCCGGCCAAGACAGGTTTGGCTGGATGGCGAAGCATTTTTTGAAGTGAAGCATATCAATATGGATAAAAATAACATTCAGGCAAAGGAGCAATTCATTGTAGCAACCAGTGACCTGAGTGTACATGTACTGGGAACGTCCTTTGATGTAAAAAGACGAGATCAGGTAACTGAGGTGGTATTAGAGGCAGGAAAAATTCGGGTTGAGTTTAATAATAATTCCCGGCCTCCAATTAATATGCTACCCGGGCAAATGATTGCGTATGAAGAAACCAGCAACGTCTCACTCAAAGCGGTAGATCCTCTTATTTATACTTCATGGATGAATAAAAAACTTATTTTAAGAGGTGTATCCGTCTACGAAATTGCGCGGCAGATAAAGGATTATTACGGCTATAAAATCATACTGGGAGATACTTCTATTGGAAATAAAAAGATGGAAGGGTCATTATTATTGGATGATTTTGATGATGTGCTATTTGTTTTATCTACGACACTCAATGTAAAAATCGAAAAACAGGGAAATAACCTGGTTTTTAAAAATAGAAAATAAGAGGTTATAAGCGCAGCTTTTAGCTGTTAGTAGCATGCTGCCTTTTTAATAAATAGGGGAATTTTAAATTAATAAAGATAAAATTTATGCGAAACATGCTCCTTCGGCCAATGTGTATATCGTTCGTTTTTGCAATTATTGTTTTGATGGCGGCCTGTCATAATAATCCCGGTGGTACCGCTAGTTCCAGAGCCACTAGTTCTGGGGTAAAACCTGAAGATGCTCTTTCTACATTTGAGCTGGAACCGGGTTTTAAAATTGAATTATTGGCGGCCGAACCGCTAATCTCGGATCCGGTGGATATGGAGATAGATGAATATGGCCGTCTTTATGTGGTGGAAATGCACGGATATCCACTTGACAAGAGCGGGTCCGGAATAATAAAATTGTTGGAAGATACTAACGGTGATGGCCGGATGGACAAGGTTACCGTCTTTGCCGATGGATTAACATTACCGAATAGTATTATGCGCTGGAAAAAAGGCATTTTGATTACGGATGCACCAAATGTTCTTTATTTTGAGGACACTAACGGGGATGGTAAAGCGGATATTAAGGACACCTTGCTTACCGGCTTTGCTTTATCAAATCCACAACATAACCTCAATAGCCCCGTGCTGGGTATGGATAACTGGATTTACCTGGGCCATGAAGGAGCAGTGGCCACTCAGACCTACCAGAAGGAATTTGGTGACCAGGGCACCGAAATTTATTATCCTGGGCAGCCGGATACCCCCCGTCTTGCTAAAAATGCAATTGGGCGCTCGGTACGTTTTCGCCCCGATCAGCATTTATTAGAAACTACTTCAAGCAATACACAGTTTGGCCACAGCTTTGATCAATGGGGACATCATTTCCTGGTGAACAATTCCAACCATATTTTTCAGGAAGTGATGGCAGCGAATTATTTAAAACGTAGTCCTACACTGGTTGTCACGGATGCTACCCAATCCAATTCCGATCACGGCAATGCGGCTGAAGTGTTTCCTATTACCAAGAATCCCGAACATCAATTATTGACGGACATCGGTGTGATCACATCGGCTTGCGGGTTAACTGAATACCTGGGTGGGGCCTTTCCTGCTCCTTTTGAAAATGCTTCTTTCGTCGCCGAGCCGGTTAGTAACCTGGTCCATGTAGATAAACTAAGTGAAAAGGGTGCGAGTTTCATAGCCAGTCGCATTCATCCCAACAAAGAATTTCTGGCTTCTACTGATGCCTGGTTTCGGCCGGTCAATATGTATGTAGGGCCTGATGGAGCATTGTATGTGGTGGATTATTATCGCGAGATCATTGAGCATCCGGAATGGATGGGAGAAGAAGTTGTCAAGTCCGGAAAACTTTACAACGGGCATGAGATGGGACGGATTTACAGGATAACACCAACAAATGCAAAAGCGGCGGATTGGACCAAAGGTCTGAAATTTGGAGATGACAGCAGCGAGCAATTAGTCGAACAGTTATCTAATCCAAATATTTGGTGGAGATTAAATGCCCAGCGCTTATTGGTTGACAGAAAAGACAAGGTATCCTTGCCAGCATTGGAGAAGATGGCCCAAAATACCAATTCTGCTCTCGGACGCATACATGCACTTTGGACATTAGAAGGTCTTGGTGAATTGAAGCCCCAACTGGCTGAGCTTGCTTTAACGGATAGTACACCGGGAGTCAGGGAAAACGCGATTAAATTAGCGGAACTTCATTTGACTGGTGCGCCTAATTTATCAAAAGCACTTTTATCATTACAAGATGACAAGGATCCCAAGGTCAGGTTTCAATTGCTTTGTACATTAGGTTCAGTAAATAGTCCCGAAGCTTTAAAGGTTAGAAATAAACTTTTATTTAGAGACATCAATGAACAATGGGTGCAGGTGGCAGCTTTGTCAGGTTCTTCTGCTGAAACTGAAGCACTTTTAAAAGTGGTTTTGGATAGTTTCCATAAAGAGATCCCGGCTTATCTATCACTGGTACAGCGACTGGGCGCTATGATTGGCGGAAGCTCAAAACCAGGCGCTGTGCACAACATGGTTCTAAAGGCTACTGCACCAAATGAGGGTGAATGGCAAGCCCCACTACTGGAAGGTTTGGCGCAGGGATTTAAAACGCAGAAAAAACCCATCGCTTATAATGGAGATCAGGCTATATTGGTCAAAACTTTTTTTGACAATACCTCGGCTAGCATACGGAATGCATCGTTGAATCTGTTAAAAGTACTCGGTATACCCAATGAAGCTTTAAAAAATGGCGCTATAAAAAAAGCAGCCTCCAGGATAGCGGATGAGAGGCAGGCGGAAGAAAAAAGGGTAGAGGCGATCAATTTTCTCTCACTGGGGAATCCGGCGCCTTATACGGATATACTTAAAACATTAATTGCTCCCCGCGAACAATCTTCAGTTCAGATTGCTTCTTTGCGTGCATTAAGTGCGGTTCCGGATACTACCGTGTCTGTATTCCTTTTGCAGCAATGGAATAATTTAACTCCGGATATACAGAATGCGGCGATGGGTACTTTTTTAGTTAATGATGACAGAATTGCCATGTTATTAAATGCCATTGAAGCAGGGAAGGTACAACCCACCAGTGTAGGCTGGCAGCGAAGTGTAAGGCTGATGGCGCAGTCCAATTTGAAATTACGGGAAAAGGCAAGGCGCCTGCTCACGAAAACTGATGAAGAAAAAGAGAAGGTCAATAAAGAATATCAGTCAGCTCTTTCTTTGAAAGGGAATGTCTCAAAGGGTAAGAATGTATACGTGAAAAACTGTTCTATGTGTCACCAGGTAAGGGGAGCAATGGGAATCAGTTTCGGGCCTGATTTAGGAACAATTCATAACTGGTCAACGGAGGCTATCATGGCAAATATCCTGGCGCCTGATTTGTCCATATCCAGTGGATATGATCTTTGGGAAGTGGAATTAAAATCCGGCGATACTTTTCAGGGCATCATTGAGAGCGAAACAGCAACGGCAGTAAAATTAAAAAACTCAGTATTGGAAGAAAGAACCATCAACAGGACCGATATCAAGGCACTCAAAGCCCTCAATATGTCATCTATGACAAGTGGTTTAGAAAAGCAAATCAATCAGCAGGAAATGGCTGATTTACTGACTTTCCTGAAAGAAAATAAATAATTTTTTAAAGCTTTATTGCTGGAGGTTTTGATTTTGTAAAAAGGTATTCAATCAATGGCACATTGTTGAGTCAGGAAAATTAAAGCGCCTAAACACCGAACAACTTGATTCCATTGAAATTATTTTGAAAGCAGCTTTATATCAGGCTGAAATTACTAAAGGTTGAAACAATAAAAAAGTAGTTGTTTAAACCTTAGTTTGAGGTTTTAAAGTGATCGAGAATATTTAGATTATGGTATTCGCAACTGGCAAAGATTTTCAGTATCGCTTTTGTAGTATAGTGCTTCTATACAACACCTTCGCTGCTACCGCTTTTAGTTCGTTGATTATTTTTCATAGAAGGCGATTTTGGCCTGCTTTTGCTCTTGTTGATATGCTGCCAGAGACACAGGTGTAAACTTTTTCTTTTTGTGTCACCATTAAATAAAAAATTGTAGCCAACTTATTGGCTGTAGCTACGATTGCATATTTATTACCACCCCTGGTTACAATCTCTTGCCTAACGGCTTCTTCTGTTCTTGGGAAAGGAAACAGTTCGTCATCCCGTATTCTCAGTTCTCCACTATCAAAGGAATACTCAGTTAAATAATTAGCTGGTAATGAAACATCATTTGTATGATAACTGTGTCCATACTAGGTAGGCGGTGTACGGGGATCTTGCGGCGATGTAAATGCAACATACATGAGAAAAGGCTGCTTGCTACCCTTCTCCTTTTCTAAAAAAATAACTGCAGCATCTGCAAAATAAACGGAGGAAAATGTACTTCCCCAAAAGGGCTTATCGTATTGAACAATGGAATTATAATGATAAATCAAGGCTAAATTTGGGCAATCTGATGCACGCAACATATTACCATATTGTCACATAGCTGGCCCAGTGTACGGTTGCCTGAATTCAATTATAATGTCTGGCTTTATTTTTTCAATGACATCAGTAAATCTGTCATTAGCCTGTTGGTACCTTCATTTACCGAGGCATGGTCCCGCCGTTCCTCAAGAATACAGCTTGCTGCGATAAAAATTAAATGCCAGACGGAAAGCATGTTCACACCCTTCAGAAATCTGTACCAGCAGTTCATTTTCATCATAAATACGATTATCCGGCAAAGCAATTAGCATTAGTATAGTCCAAAAGTAATAAAAGGAAAACATTTGCCGCTATGTCTTCTTGGGGTAGCAAATTACAGGAAATTTACGACATGTGTTATAACCAAAATTTGTTTCCGTGTGCAGACGAGTACATTTTTAGGTTAACCAAAAAAACAATAGAAAGGTAATTTTTCAAAACCTAATAGAAAAGATGATGAATCAAACAACTCTTCCATATCATTTATCAAGGTCACTTTACCCTTGTTCTATTTAATCCAACTGTTTTAAAACAATCCTATTTTTGCTATTGCTTTCAAAAAAATAGTGAAGCATTCAGTATTCCACTGAAAAATATTAGCCAACACCAACATGCAGCCCGGTACGCTTGACCATATATTAATTTGGGCATCCATCAGGGAAAATGATGAACAGGCATTATACCAATTGTATTATTCCCTCTATGACAGGCTTTTCAGGCATGGCATTCGTATTTGCCAGGATACTGAACTTGTGAAGGATTCCATTAACCTGCTCTTTACTGAAGTATGGGAAAAAAGAGGCAATCTTCCGGAACTGGATAATGTGAGTGGTTATATCTTTATCTGGTACAAAAGAAAGTTGTATAAACAGCTTAAGGAAAACAGGGCAAGGCGATTTATAGATGAGGCTTCCATACTTTCGCTGGAACTGGAAGAAAAATCTTACGAAGAAACACTGATCAGCATAGAAAATAATGAGCTGATCAAAGAAAAGATAAGAAAAGCGCTTGACAGTCTTACAGACCGCCAGAGAGAATTAATACAACTGCGTTTTTTTGAAGACTTGAGCTTTGAAGAAATGGCTGCAAAAACAAATACTTCTATCCGCACTATCTACAATACTATTCATGCAGCTATTAACAGGCTTAAAATAGAGCTAAGGGGTACACCTATTTCTGTGCTTTTCCCCCTGGTTGCAATTTATTTTTAAAAAAGTTTCCCTTTTCTTGGTAAAAGGCAAAAGCACCGGTACACTATACAGTCTAACCCTGTGTAATGGAATTAAAAGAATACTCCACCGAAGATTTTTTACTGAATGATTCCTTTGTGCGCTATTGCCTGCAGGCAAATGGGCGTGATATTCAATTTTGGGAAAACTGGAAACAGCAAAATCCAGCTAAGGAATACGAAATAGCAGAAGCCCGCAAACTATTGTTTTCACTGGGACTGCGGCTTAGCCCCGCTGAAAAAAATAGAGAGTTTCAGAAATTGAAAAAACTAATCCAGGAAAGTATCGCAAAAGAAAGATCAACGACCCGCCATGAACCCGCTGTTGTAGTAGACATGCCGCAGCGTAACAGGGTGTGGAGATGGATGGCCATTGCCGGTGCTGCCTGTTTATTATTATTTGCTGGCTATGGGTTGAAATGGCTTGCTGATACAAATGCAGCAAAAAATACCGGTGATGTTTTGGCCTACACAGTGTACAGCAGCAATGCAGGTGAAAGAAAAACACTGGAACTTGTTGATGGTAGTTCTGTGATACTCAATTCAAATAGTACCTTAAAAATTCCTTCTGATTTCAATGTAGAAAAAAGAAACCTTCAGTTAACCGGGGAAGCATTTTTTGATGTTGCAAAGAATAAAGAAAAGCCATTCATTGTTTCTTCAAAAAATATATCTGTAAAAGCGCTGGGAACA
>JBKJRY010000323.1:0-11752 GCA_046593045.1 Chitinophagaceae bacterium
CAGATCTTACCTCAATGAAGGATACCGTACATTTTGATTCCAGGTCGCAACGATTGATGGGCAAAAGATTTGCTGACGCAGTGAATAAAAGTAAAGAATAGAAAACCATGTAATAAAACCAACAATACAACCGTCTACTTTGGAAATTCCTCAGGATCTTTATCACCTTCTTGTTCTTTCGATTTGTGATAGTCTTCATTGAGTTGCTTCTCAAATTTTTTCTCATCTTTTTGGTTACGTACAATCAGAAATATCACCAATGCTATAAGCAGTATGCCCACAATAATAAGAAGAGGCCAATTGATTACCATATTTTCGGGTTTGCTTAAAGGTAGTTCTTGCAAGGCAGCTCAATGCTTCCAAATTATTAAATTCCTGGTGCTTTTGCTTACATTTATTGCTATAGTTATGAAAAAGAAATATTTCCTCTGCATACTTTGTTCATGCTTACTTTTGCATTCTTTCGCGCAAAGATCTTTCTCCTCTCATGTCTGGCCGGATTCAATGCCCTGGTGGAAGGCCAACAACCTGCGGCTTATCCAGGTAAACTTACCGGCGTATGAAGCAGCAACATTGGATCCTGATTCCCTGGTAAAAGATTTGAAAGATTATTCCGCCAACACGGTTATCATTAATGCGGCTGGCATTATGGCCTTTTATCCGTCAGCGCTTCCATTTGAATACATTAATCCCTACATGAAAAAAAACATGCTGGCGAATGTTGTTACAAAATGCCATACTAATGGGATCCGTGTGATAGTAAGGTTTGATTTCAGCCGGGCACATGAAAGCATTTTTAAGGAACATCCCGACTGGTTTTATATTTCTTCAAAGGGTGAACGAATGATCAACACTGATATGTATGTGGTATCCATAAATGCTCCTTATGTACAGGAGAAAGCTTTTAATATAGTTGGGGAAGTGCTGGACCGCTTCCCTGTTGACGGTGTGTTTTTGAATATGCCCGGCTACCAGGTGCGTAACGCGTACGAAGGAAAATATTATGGCATTGATCAAAATGAATATGACAGGAAAGCATTTTTAAATTACTGCGGCTTGCCTTTACCGTTGGAAGAAAAAAGTGATGATACAGTTTTTCAAAAATATCTGCAGTTTAAAAAAGCAACTGTGGAAGACTGGACTAAAAGATTACATGATCTCATCAAATCCAAAAGCAGGGAGATTGCTCTTTGTACTTATATGGATAGGTATGTGGATATTATCCGCCACGAATCGCAGACTAACAGTCTCCCCTACTGGCCATATTCCGCATCAGATAATGTAGGCAACGCGGCTAATTCATATCCTGATCACATTATAAGTAACAGCAGTATCCAGCAGATATCCTTTCAATCGAGATATAATGCCATCGAACCGCCGGAAGCAACGATACGCTTTTATGAAAATATCGCTAATGGCTCGGGCCTCGATATTAGCATGATGGGCGACATGCGAGGCTATGAAGATGAAAGAAACTTTCCTGTTGTAAAAAAGATTTATGCCTTTCATAAAAAGAACGAAAAATATTTTGGCAAATATATTTCGCCTGCAAAAGTTGTCGTGATCGCACCGGGCTACTGGCCTTCCGGTGACGCGATGCAGGAATACAGGGGCATTATGCTAATGCTCAAAGAAGCGCATATATCCTTTGACATCATTGAAGATGGACAGGTAGTAAACCGTTCCGAAAAAATAAAACAGTACAGACTGATAATCTTACCTGAAATTACCACTCTCGATACCGAAGCAATCAATGTTTTAAAGGACGCCAGCAAAAATGGAAGCAGCATTATCGCCACTAATAAATCATTATCCAATGATGCAACGGCTCTTTTAGAATTGTTTGGTGCAAAAGTGGTTGATGGCAATTACGAAGGAAGCGGCAATTATTTAAGCATCGACAATTACTCTTTATTTAAAAGATTCAAAGCTCAAAAAATGTTGTTCTGGAAATTTAACCTCGGACAATACGATCTTACAGCAGCAGATTCTGTATTTCTTCCCATACTCAGCAAAGGAAGGCCAGGACCACCTGAAATAATTGGTGGCCATGAACCCACCGGCTACTATGCGATGGGAATGAAAAAATATGGTGCAGCTAAAAATGTGATTTTACCCGAAAATATTGGCAAGCTTTATTACATTCATGGATACCAGGAACACAAAAATATATTACTCGATGTCATCGATGATATTTTCCCGCAAGTCAACGATCTCATTCAAACAAATGCACCGGCAAGAGTGGAAACCATATTGCAGCAATACACAAAAAATATTCCTGCAAACATCAATAAAAAAACCACGGACGGATTGATATTGCATCTTATCAATATTACAGGCTTCAGTGGAAATACTTATTTTGAGCCCCTGCCGGTTTATGATATTTCATTCCGGGTGAATCCAGGTTTTAAACCCTCAAAAGCGTTTACTCTTAACAGTAACTTACCTGTTCCATTCACCTGGAAAGATGGTTTCGTTATCTTTAAAATTGGCAAGCTTAATGAATTTGAAAGTGTGGTGATTGATAAATAACTTTAGCATACCCAACTATTTAATATGACCAAAACGATTGTTTCATTATTTATCCTGTGCCTTCTGAGCAATTGCGTATGTGCCCAGTCAATGGAGGAAAAGGAAGTAGCTGACCGCGTTGAAACACTTCGGAATGTGATGATCCACCCGGATGAAGCGGTTTTGAAAGATATTGCGGCTGATGAACTTGTATATGTTCACTCAAGCGGCACTGTGCGTGATAAAGATGCCTTGTGGATGAGTTCATGAAAGGTCAGACAGTCTTAACTTCTGCGACCATCTCAGATCAAAATATAAAAATCGCAGGAGATAATGCTATCGTGCGCCACAGATTTGTTGCCGAAACAAATAAGTATAATATACCTGGCCACATTGACATTATTATTTTGATGGTATGGAAAAAATCAGATGTCCATTGGAAATTGCTGGCACGACAAGCAGCTCAAATACCCGAAAAAAATCCTTAAATAATAATTATACAATAACTTTTTAATTTCAATTCATGCAAAAGTTCATTACATGTTGTTTGCTATTTTTCGTTTTGTGCATCGAAAGCTTACCTGCACAACCTGTCGAAGAAAATAAAATCGCTGACCTCGTTGAAGCGCTTCGTAAAGCCATGCTGTCCCCTGCCAAGTCCGTACTTGAAAGCTTTGCTGCAGACAAACTGAGCTATGGACATTCCACGGGACTCATTGAAGACAAGGCAGCTTTTGTTGATGACCTTATATCAGGAAAAACTGGTTTTACGTCTCTTGATCTATCTGATCAAACAATAAATATCGCGGGAGATGTGGCTATTGTAAGAAACCGGTTTATTGCTGAACTAAAGGATGCCGCAAAGACAAAAATTGATCTGATTGTTTTGATGATTTGGCAAAAACAAAACGGGCAATGGAAATTGCTGGCACGACAGGCAGCTAAAATCCGGGAAACACAAAACTAATTCACCCCCGTCTCAGCCGGGTCTCCCGCAGGGGACCCGGCGTGCAAATAAAGTCACCACTATTTTGTACTTTCCTTTTCAATGGCTACAAAGCAACAAGTAACTGAAACCGAAATCACTTGTTATAATTGGCTTCATCTATGGATTTTTCCGGTTGATAATATTTATGCAGTTAATGGATATTGATTTGAGCTTGAAGATTTAAATATTTTAAATTTGATCTTTCGTTCACATCCCGGGTCCCCTGCGGGAGACTCGGCTGAGACAGAGATATAAATGCCAGCACGGCAGCAAGCCCTGCGTTGTAGGCAACAAGACAGTAAATACAATTGACAAAATGGAAAAACAAACAACCAAAGCAATGCAAACCTATTTAGTTATTGTAGCTATATTGGCATGGTTCGGGCTGGCAATTCTGTTTTATATTATTATCACAAACAGGACAGTTTCAATACCTGTAACAATAGTTAGATACTTTAGTTATTTTACTATTCTTACTACTATTCTTGTTGCTTTATATTCTACTTATGTTTTACTGAAACCGGATTCCCGTTTGGGGAAATATTTTTCGGGAGCAAATGTAGTGGCAGCTATTACAGTTTACATTTCCGTCGTTGGGATAACCTACAACACCATATTGCGGCATTTATGGAATCCCCACGGATTGGAGATGGTGGGGGATGAATTAACCCATTTGATTGTTCCTCTGTTGTTCCTTTTGTATTGGTCGATATTTACACCCAAAGGCAAATTGAAATGGAAAGACAGCTTTCCCTGGTTGATATATCCATTTGTTTATTTTTCATGGACATTAATATTTGGAGCATTATCAGGATTTTATCCTTATTACTTTATCAATGTAAAAGAGCTTGGGTATAATAAAGTTCTTTTAAACAGTGGAATGTTAGTTATTGGGTTCTTTTTGCTCTCACTTCTTTTTATAGGAATCGACAAACTAATGAAACCGAAATTATCTATCGCATGACACGAACCACGGATGGGGATAAAGACATATCCCTAATAGTGGAAAATGCCAATAGGTACCAAATTTATCTTCACTAATTTCACCAATGCGACAACTTGCTGCAATAATGTTTTCGGATATGACGGGTTATACTGCTCTTATGCAGCTAAACGAACAATTGGCAAAAGTGAAGCACAGAAGACTAAAAGAAGTTTTGGAAACTGCTGTCGCAGATTATCATGGAAAAATTCTTCAATACTATGGTGATGGTGCTTTAAGTATTTTCAACAGTGCCATTGATGGTGTTAACTGCTCAATTCAAATACAAAGAGCATTACAACAGGAGCCGAAAGTAGATCTGCGCATTGGCATTCACACAGGCGATATTTCTATTGAAAATGAAACCATTTATGGCGATGGAGTGAACCTTGCATCAAGAATTGAATCTCTTGCTGTTCCGGGTTCAATCTTTATTTCAGAAAAAGTGTATGATGAAATAAGAAACCAGGAAAACCTTACTGCCCGTGAAATGGGTTATTTTGAATTTAAGAATGTAACAAAACCAGTACGCATATTTGCAATAGACAAAGAAGGCCTGGTGGTTCCGGCCCGGAGTGAACTTAAAGGTAAAACCAAACAACCAACTAACCGCCTTGCCGTGTTGCCTTTTGTAAACATGAGTGGCGATCCGGAAAACGAATACTTTAGTGATGGTATTACAGAAGAATTGCTGAATGCATTTACTAAAGTAGATGGCCTGCAGGTAACTTCAAGAACTTCGGCCTTTGCTTTTAAGGGAAAAGAAGTTGATATACGGGAAATTGGCATACAGCTGAACGTAGATAGAATACTGGAAGGAAGTGTACGCAGAGCCGGCAACAGGGTTCGCATTTCGGCACAGTTAATAAATGCAGCAGACGGCTATCATATATGGAGCGAAAATTACGACCGTGACCTTACAGATATATTTCAGGTGCAGGATGAGATAAGCACCATCATAGCCAATAAGCTTCGCGAAAATTTGACAGCAAAAGAACAGGAGGAAACACTTGTAAAAACTCCAACTGAAAACATTGAAGCCTATACCCTGTTTTTAAAAGGCTTGCATTTTCATAATAAGATCACTCCAAAAAACACTAAAAAAGCTATAGAGTGTTTTGAAAAAGCAATAACACTTGAACCGGATTATGCCTATGCTTACGCCATGGCTGCAACAGGTTATGCCTATCTTGGCGCAACCGGTCTAAATGCACCCCAATAAAGCCTTTGAGGTTGTGCACAGGTATAGCGATAAAGCAATACAATTAGACGCTTCATTAGCTGCAGGATATTCGGCAAAGGGTGCCGCCTATTTGCTTTACGATTGGAAATGGAAACAGGCTTACGAATTTTTGACAAAAGCTGTAGAACTGCATCCCGCAGCAACAGAGGCCCACCAGTTGCTTTCTTTATATTACCAAAGCACAGGCCGCAAGCATCAGGCTGTTGAAATAATGGAAAAAGCTTTGGAGGCAGATCCAATATCACCCATCGTTAACCAATACCTTGTTGATGCTTATCTCAGTGCCGGCAGAGCAGATGATGCATTAAAGCAAGTGGAAAAGTTATTAGAACTCTACCCCAATATGCGGGTTGCATTAGAGGCAAAAGGCTGGTGTTTTGGCATTAAGGGAAACTGGAAGAAAGCAACAGAAATATTTGAAGAAGTTCACCTCTTAATAAAGCATCCGTTAAAAGGGCTTGCACCTTTAGGGTGTGCTTATGGATATAGCGGGCAAAAAGAAAAAGCATTAGAATGTGTCCGTAAAATTGAGCAACGGCAGACAGAAGAACCCGGAATCGTAATGGATATAGACTTGGCAATGATATGGTGGTCATTGGGAGAAATCGACAAAACTTTTCATTATTTACTTCAATGTGTTGAAAAACGAATGGGAGTCGTTGCCATTCTTATAGATCACCCAATGTTCAAAGGAGTGGCTGATGATCCCAGGTACCAATTATTAAAAGAGAAGCTGAACCTGGTTGAATAAACTTAGGCTAACAGGCGCAAAAAAGTTTTTGAAACATTTTTTTACTTGCAATGCCTGAACATCCAACACAGTCGCATTGTAGTCAATCTTATGCAGATGTTGTTGTTCTTAAAACACTATTGGAATCTCTGCGAAGCCCACCCACTGCCGCCGCTGAGTGTTGCTGCGGATGGTTTTGTCGCCTGGCAATCACCAATGGTAATCCATCCCTTTGGGACAACCCGGCAGAAAGGTAATAGGTGAATCCAGTTAGAGCTTTGTTCAGGCCTATGCATTTATTCGCAGCGATACAAATATTCACCAGCAAACTTTATGAAAGTGAAATTGACTAATTTGGTTTTCTAAAAGGTTGGGTGGCTAAAGACAAATTTTGCTAAGGCTTCAAAAAATAATATTTTCATAAAAATTGCAACAACAAGACTATTTGCATTTGCGTTGAATCTGCATAAATGTAAATTGGTATCGGTTTAGTGGAATTTCATCAACATCAGTTTGAAACCAATTCCTAATGATTACCAAATGATTTGACGGATTTACTACTCCGTAAATGTGGTACAATTTTCTTACCCATTTGCGAAACTTAACTTTGTGGCTTGTTTTAATTTATGTTCACAGGCCTAAAAAAACTTCTATTTGAATGAGTTTTTCGAAGAATAACTATACCGAAACGGCAACCATTGTTTATGCGTCTCTCATGCTAACAGCCCTAATTTATTTCGGTGTCTTTCATACCAAAAGGCCTTCTGTTCGCTTTATTGATCCTGGTAACAAATCCGAAAATGTAGAAGAGCACACTACAATTTCAACAATCAATATTAACCTGCCTAATGGAGGACTAGACAAGTCAACCGTTAACGCAAAAACCGTAATCCTGACGGAAGAGGAGACAGGAACTATTGTTCCCGCATCTGTTACTACGTCCAATGATCAAAAGGAAATAAAGTTAATCCCTACTTCCGCATTAAAACTTAGGTCCACTTACATTTTCACCATTACTCACGGAGTGAAAGACATAAAGGGCGCTTCCTTCACACCGTTTACCAGCAGGTTTACCACAGTTGCCATTCCTACGGAAGCTCTTACCGGGGTGGCATTTGAAAAAGTTATTCTTCCCAATTCAACCGGGCAGCATACAACGCTTACCATTGGGCCTGATGGTAAACTGTATGCTTTGTCCATCACCGGGCTTATCACAAGATTTGTTATCAAGCCTGATGGAACTTTGCAGGATCCGGATAGTCTTTTCACCTTGCAGGACGCTTATGGAAAACGGCAGGAAAGAGTGGCGATTGGTCTCTGCTTCGATCCATCTTCGACAGCGAATCATCTTATTGCTTATGTAACGCACCAGAGTGCTCCTTTGATTGATGGCCCGCAATGGGATAGCAAACTCACAAGGTTGTCCGGACCCAACCTCCAAAAGGTACAGGACATAATAGTGCATTTACCAAGATCGCTAAAAGATCATTTTATTAATAGCGTTGCCTTTGGACCCGATGGCTCTTTGTATTTTAACCTGGGAAGTATGTCGGCCATGGGCGCCGGCGATGACGTTTGGGGAAATAGAAAAGAATGTCTGCTTTCTGCAGCCGTTTTGAGACTCGATCTCACCAAGTGCAGGAGTTTGCCTTTGGATGTAAAGACCAGCGATGGAGGTGGCACTTACAATCCTTACGCAGATGGTGCGCCACTGACTATTTATGCATCCGGTCTTCGCAACGCTTATGATCTTACATGGCATAGCAATGGAAATCTTTACATAGCTGTGAATGGATCCAATCCCGGGGGAAATACTCCTGCTTCTGTAAACGGTGTTCAAAGGCCCGATGAAACCGTTTATGATGGACCGAAAATTCCAGCTTTGACTAATGTACGAGAGGCTCAAAACGATTTTCTTTTCAGGGTTGTAAAGGGCGGATATTATGGACATCCAAATCCCCTGAGAGGCGAATATGTAATGAATGGCGGCAACCCGACAGCAGGTACTGACTCGGCTGAAGTACGGGATTACCCTTCTGGAACACTACCAGATAAAAATTACCGCGGGTACTCCTATAATTTTCAAAATTTTAAATCACCCGACGGCACCATTGAATATACGAGCAACAAATTCAATGGTGCCCTAAGAGGTAAACTCTTGATAGTGCGATACAGCCAGGGTGATGATATTATTACACTTACACCCGGTGGACCCAAGGGAGATATTATCAGTGTTATCGGCGGCCATTCTATTGAAGGATTTTCCGGATTTATCGATCCTCTCGATCTGACAGAAGATGTTAAGTCCGGCAATATTTATGTCTCAGAATTTGGAGGCAGCGGAAGAATTTCACTTCTCAGGGCGAAAGAATAACACGATAAGAAATTGCCTGGTTGTGTTTTCTAATTTCTTCCTATTTTAAATAGATGAAAATAAAATTATTTTTATCCCCTGCTTCTTTGATGCCCCTGTTTTTATGTTCCTGATGGTAGAGGCGCAAGCGCAATTAAAGACGATTAGCCTCCACCTGGAAAATCCACATTATTTATGCAGATGTTAGTATTCCTAAAACACTGTTTTAATTTCTACGAAGCCCACCCACCGATGTTATTGGGTATTGGTGCGGATGGGTTTTGTCGCCTGGTAATCACCAATGGTAATCCATGCCTTTGGGACAACCCGGCAGAATGGTAATAAATGAAAATAGTTAGAGCTTTATGCAGGCCTGTGCATTTATCCGGAGCAATACCAATATTCATCAGCAAAACTTTATGAAAGTGGAATTGACGGATTTGTTTTTATAGAAACATTGGATGGGTTAAGATAAATTTTGTTAAGGCTTCAAACTGATGTTGGTGAAGCTGGGCTGAAAGGTAGCCAGCACGAACACCATGCATCGGCACTTTCTTTTTATTGTTCTGGCTATTCTTAATTTTAAAGAGGAAGACCAAGGAGGAAAAAAGCTCGAATTTACAATGGAAGGGCATCGGTTTTTTGATTTACAACGCCGGGATAACGTTACAGGATATATGGCAAACGTATTGAATGCTTATATCCAGCATGAAACACATAGCCCTGATTATAACTTTTTATATAAGAATGGGGCCAGTTTTATAAAAGGGAAAAATGAAGTATATCCATTCCCCAGGCTGAGATTGATCTGCATGTAACAAATAGTGCTTCTGCACTAATACAGAGTCCAGGCTATTAAACCCGGTTAATACTATTATACCGTGAATTTAACCGAAAGGCACTATTTTAAATCAGAGTTTTATTTATTGGTTGGTTTGTTTAACTTTCAACTGAAAACGAATAATATGGAAAATTCAAGAAAATGGTTTTTTAAGCAGGCGGGAACAGGGTTGCTTACGCTGGGTCTGTCATCTGCGATGCTGCCTGGCAGTTTGCTTGCAATGGATAACAAAATGGCGCCCAAAGAAACGGCGCTGTTTAAAGTCGGAATTGCTTATTGGACATTTGTTAAGTTCAAGTTGGAACCTGCCCTGGAAATGACCGAAAGAGTGAATGTGAAATATATCTGTATCAAAGATTTTCATTTACCGGTCAATAGTACTTCCGGGCAGATAGCGGAGTTTCATGCAAAATTGAAGGCGAAAGGAATTACAGGATATGGTGTGGGGCCCCTCAGGATGCATTCGGAAGCAGAGGTTGACAATATTTTTGAATATGCTAAAAATGTAGGTGTTAAGCTAATTGTTGCGGTTCCTGATCCTGAATTACTTCCTTATGTGGAAAAGAATGTAAAGAAATATGATTTCCGTATTGCTATACATAATCATGGCATTGAAGAAGGCCGATATCCATCCGTTGAAAGCATTTATGAAAAAATAAAGAACCTTGATGTCCGTATAGGCATTTGTCATGATATTGGGTATTCAGCGCAAATGGGTTTTGACCCGGCCAGGCTAACATTAAAATATGGACATCGTGTTTACGAAATGCACATAAAAGATATGACCTCAAATACAAACGATGCGAAAGATTGTGAGATTGGTCGTGGCGTTATTGATTTTCCCGCGCTGGTGAAAGCTCTTGAGAAGACACGGTATAAAGATCACTGTAGTATTGAAATGGAGAAGGATGCCAGCGATCCTCTGCCTGGCTTGGCGGAATCAGTTGGATTTTTCAGGGGCGTGATGGGATCGGTATAAGGTTATGATGGGTGAGGGATAAATTGATTACAAAACGTTTATTAATGCAATGAAAGAAATCGGATATCAGGGGTATCTCACTTACGAGATGTTTGAAGTGTTGAGGGAAGGAGGTTCTATTGAGAATTTGGATAGGATTGCTAAAACCTTTCTTGAGTATGTTAAGCAATTTAGGTAGACCGGTTCATATTATATTATGTTGAAAAATTATTATGAAAATTAAACATTTCCCTTTTTTACTTATTTCGATAAGTTTCCTTGTTGCCGGTTGCAACAGTAATAATCGAAGATCTGATAATGATCAAATGCCTGCGATAAGTTTTGATAAGTACAAAATTGCTGATGGTTTTGAGATTCAGTTAGCCGCTTCAGAGCCTTTAATAGAAGCACCCGTTGTGATGGACTTTGACAACCAGGGCAGAATGTGGGTGGTGGAGATGCGTGGATACATGCCCAACCTGGCAGGAACGGGAGAGGAAGTACCCAATGGAAGGATCACCATCCTGGAAGATTCGAATAAGGATGGCCGGGCAGATCATGAAAAAGTGTTTTTAGACAGTTTGGTGCTTCCGAGAGCCATTGCCCATGTTTATGGTGGACTGCTATATGCTGCGCCGCCCAATCTTTGGTTTGCAGAAATACATAATGATAAACCTGGCAAAAGTACCCTAGTTGATACGTTGTATATAGATGGTGGGAATCCGGAAAATCAGCCAAATGGGCTAATGGTGGGAATTGATAACTGGATTTATAGTGCGAATTCAACTTCCAGGTACCAGCTTAAAGATGGGAAATGGCTGAAGGAGCCCACATCCTTCCGCGGCCAATGGGATATTGCCAGGGATAATTTCGGAAGACTCTATTATAATTACAATGAGATACAACTGGTGGGTGATTATGTACTACCCAATACGCTCATTAATAATCCATATTTAAATCCAAAAGAAGCAATTAACAGGCTCCTGACAGAAAACCAAAGGGTTTATCCTTTGCTCCACTATCGGCCTGTGCATATCCATTTGGCATAAGGGTTACAAAGTGTAAAATAAAATTTTTGAGCCGCATAGACTTGTCGACAAAACTTAAAATTCCTGCATATTTTTGCTTTACATATTGAAACAAAAT
>JBKJRY010000099.1:0-4724 GCA_046593045.1 Chitinophagaceae bacterium
AGTTGTTTTTGCGGTACCAATTCAGCGTAAATTGTTTTTATAAAAAATGCAAGCGTTAATATTATAATTACTTCCATAGCAACCACGCTTACCACCAGGTAAAAAGTAGTTGAAGAAAGTCCTCCATAGTTAGGAGCCGCAGGCACAACTATGGATGCATCGCTATCCTGGCCATAGGTAAGTTGAGACACAAATAATAATCCTGTTACGAGCAGCACAGTAAGAGGTGCTGTTGCCTTTTTATTTTTTTCTACCAACTGCTTGCCTAATGCAAGTAAAGCCCTGCCCAAGCCCCAAATAATAAAAGCAAATACAAGTGCCATGATCATCAAAAGCACTGTAAGCATATTAAAATTTGACCCTGTTGCCTGCTGCGCCGGTGCTGCTGTCTCTTGTGCTATGGAAACAGATACGGGTAAGAGTGCAATGAAAAAGAGCGCAACTTTTTTTATCAATAAATGTCTATCAGGCATATTAATTAATTATAGAATTATTTATTTAATTTCCTCTTCATCAAAAGGAATATTGGATAATTCACTAACCTTTTCTTTACTCATTTTTTTTACGAAAAAAAGGAGGCCTATAAAAAAAAGAAGGAATATAAACAGCGATATAAATGCATAGATGTTTGCGCCGCCTATTTTTTCCGCATATTGTTTTATGAATGTGAACATGGTTTATTTATTAAATGTGGCTGTTGGGTTTTTAGTAATATCTACACCCATTCTTTGTATATAGGCGATCAGTGCAATTACTTCTTTTTTAGAAGATACCTGTATGCTGTCGGTAAGTAAATTGTTCGAAATTTCTGTTGCCTGTTTTCTCAAATCTGCCATGGCTTCGTTTTCATAGCCCTTTGGATAAGGAACACCCAATGATTGCATTGCTTTTATTTTGGCAACGAGATCAGAAGTATCCAAATCATTTTCAAGCATAAAGGCATAAGGCGGCATCACAGAGCCTTCGCTCATAGAAGACGGCTCACGAAAATGACGGAAGTGCCATCCATCGGTTTTTTTAAGATTACCTGTTCCTTCTCTTGCCAAATCAGGACCGGTGCGTTTACTGCCCCATTGAAACGGGTGATCATATACAAACTCGCCTGCTTTAGAATATTCACCATATCGCTCTGTCTCGCTTCTAAACGGCCGGATCATTTGCGAATGACATGTGTAGCATCCTTCACGCACATAAATATCCCTGCCTTCCAGTTCCAAAGGTGTGTAGGGTTTCACACTACTTATGGTAGGCACATTTGATTTTATAAGAAAGGTGGGTATCAGTTCGACAAAGCCGCCGATTAAAACAACTATCAAACTCATGACCATAAGCTGCACGGGCTTTCTTTCGATCCACCTGTGCCAATGTTCTCCTTTGTGCGCTACATATACTTTTTCCAAAGGCGCTGCTTCTGCTGCTTCATTGGCAACCAGTTTGCCGGCCTTTGCTGTTTTATATAAATTATAAATCATAAACAAAACACCCACCAGGTAAAGACTGCCACCCAATGAGCGCATCGCATAAAAAGGTTTCATGTACGTAACCGTTTCAAGAAAAGTATATTTCAACTGGCCGGCTTCGGTAAATTGTTTCCACATGGAGCTTTGCGTAAAGCCTGCCCAGTACATCGGTATTGCATAAAATAAAATGCCTAATGTCCCCAGCCAGAAATGAACATTGGCGATTTTTTTTGAATAGAGATCCGTTTTATAAATTCTTGGTACAAGCCAATACAAAACACCGAAAGTGAGCATACCGTTCCATCCTAAGGCACCCACATGCACATGCGCAATTATCCAGTCGGTATAATGAGCGATAGCACTTACACTTTTTAATGAAAGCATCGGGCCTTCAAAAGTTGCCATACCGTAAGCAGTAACTGCCACCACCATAAATTTTAATATAACGTCATCGCGTACACGATCCCAGGCACCCCGGAGTGTAAGCAGCCCGTTTATCATACCGCCCCAGCTTGGAAAAATAAGCATCACAGAAAATACGATTCCCAAAGACTGCGCCCAGTTGGGCAAAGCTGTATATAGTAGATGGTGCGGCCCTGCCCAGATGTATAAAAAGATCAACGACCAAAAGTGAATGACGGAAAGTTTATAAGAATATACCGGCCGGTTAGCCGCCTTCGGCAGGAAATAATACATCAGGCCCAGGTACGGAGTGGTTAAAAAGAAAGCCACCGCATTGTGGCCGTACCACCATTGCACCAACGCATCCTGCACACCGGCATACCAGCTATAACTTTTGAGCCAGGTATAGGGCAATTCCCCGGAACGTACAATATGCAAAACAGCAACGGTAACAAACGTGGCGATATAAAACCATATCGCAACATATAAATGTTTTTCTCTTCTTTTAATAATGGTGCCAAACATATTCCAGCCAAATATTACCCATATGATGGTGATGGCCACATCTATTGGCCAGATTAATTCTGCATACTCAGCTCCCTGTGTGAGGCCAAGAGGAAGTGTAATAGCGGCAGCAACTATGATTAATTGCCATCCCCAAAAATGTATGTAACTCAGCTTATCACTAAACATCCTCGCTTTACACAGCCGCTGCAGGGAATAGTAAACGCCCATAAAAATACCATTGCCCACAAATGCAAAAATCACCGCATTGGTGTGCAACGGGCGAAGCCTTCCGAAGGTGCCATACTCCGTTATGTTTAACGAGGGGAAAACCAATTGCAAAGCTGCCCACAGCCCTACAAGCATACCAACGGCTCCCCATATAACAGTGGCGTAGGCGAAGTTTCTGACGATCTTGTTATCGTAATAAAATTTTTCTACCTGCATATTATTTTGGCCTGTTTTTTTAGATTTGATAATGAATTTTTATAATTAAGGAGTTATAATTTCTTCATCGTCTTTTTTAGATACTGCAGGGCTATCATCAAAAAGCATACGGACTGAAGGCGTATAATCATCATCATATTGCCCGGATTTGGCGCTCCATAAAAAGGCAATTAAGAAACCGGTGGCTACCAATATGCTGATCCCGATAATGATAATTAATACGCTCAATGAATGTAATTTTTAGCTGGCTCAAATGTAGCCGACGCCCTTGCTTAAGGCTATGATGAGCATCAATTGAAAAAATGATTTTAATCAGGTTCTGGTCACAAGCCTTTTATGCGTGCACTTAAAGAAGATAGTGCTGTAACCAGCAACACAATACTAATGCTGCTTAGCGGCATTAAAATGGCGGCTACCATTGGCGATAACAGACCCTGTACGGCAAAAGACAATCCTGCAATATTGTATAAGATGGACAACATAAAGCTGGCCCTTATAATGTTTTTACCGGATTTTGCATAAGCAATAAACCGGTCCAGTAATCTCACCTTGTCACCATCAAGAATGGCATCACATGCGGGCGAAAATTGTGATGTATGATCACTGACGGCAATGCCGACGTTACTCTGCATTAATGCACCCGCATCATTAAGCCCGTCTCCAAGCATCAACACATTTTTATCTTTTTGCTGAATACTTTTTACAAAATCAAGTTTTTGTTGTGGTGACTGGTTGAACAACAACTGCGTGTTTTTATGGAATATATTTTTTAGTTTTTCCTTTTCCAAATCATTGTCACCTGATAAAACATACATGCTAAATTTCTTCCTAAACAGGTTACCTGCTAAATCCCCGATCCCATCCCGGTATTGATTGTTTACTGCGAACCTGCCCATGTACATATTGTTCACCATCACATGAACACTGGTACGCGTGTCATAGGAAATAATTCCAGGATCAAATTGATTGATAAAATCCGCGGAACCCATTTTTACATTCATGTTATTTATCGTTGCTTCCAATCCCTTGCCTGCATGTTCTCTAAACTGCTGCACCTGCTGTATTTCCACTTCTGACTTCAATGAGTATGCAATCATTTTACTTAAAGGATGTACAGATTGACTTGCCATATTTTTAACAGCCACCAATTCCTTTAAACTTAAAGGCGTTCCTTCATAGCTCACCAGCGAGGGTTTATTTTGCGTTAGGGTTCCGGTCTTATCAAGAACAACCGCATTTATTTTTGCTAATGCTTCAATTACACCGGCATTCTTCAGGTACAATTTATTTTTACCGAAAATGCGAAGCATATTGCCATAAGTAAATGTTGCTGAAAGCAAGAGTGAGCAAGGACATGCAACAATTAAGACTGCGGTAACGGCCGGTAATATTTTGCTGCTATCATATTTCCACCAAAATAAAATGGTACCAAGAGCAATAGTAAATAAGGCAAGCGTAAAATAGCGGCTCCATGGATGGATGAAAGATTTTTCTTCATTCTTTTTGCTGTTGAATATTTCATTATTCCACAGTTGTGTAATATAACTTTGGGATACTTCTTTTATAATTTCCAGTTCAATAGCGCCGCCCTTTTGTTTGCCGCCTGCATAGATCACATCACCGGCTTTCTTTTCAACGGGCGTATTTTCTCCGCTAACAAAGCTGTAATCAATATGGGCATTGCCTTTTATTAATATTGAATCTGCAGGAATCATTTCTTCATTGCGAAGAATGATGCGATCGGTTTTTCGCAATTGCGTTACGGGAATATTTTTCTCCATTCCGTTTTTAATAATGGTAGTGCCCAGGGGGAAATAAGAGCGATAATCCCTGTCGAATGAAAAAGAATCATAGGTCTTATTTTGGAACCATCGCCCTATTAATAAAAAAAATACAATACCTGTTCCGGAG
>JBKJRY010000340.1:0-4936 GCA_046593045.1 Chitinophagaceae bacterium
AACAGGACGTCTTTCACCCGGCCTGAGGTCTTTAGGTATCAGCAGTATTCCGGCGGCAAAAAAATTGCTATAGACATCCATGGCTACTTCGTAACCCGTCCACTTTTCTTTATCATAAACCTTTCGTGTCCGCGGGTTCGGTGCCAGCAATGAATCCTCAAACTTGCCCATTATTTCTTCTCTGAAAAACTTTCGGTATTTCTTTCCCTCTTCAATAAAATGACCTGGTGAATAATACGGGTGATAGCTTTTAGTGCTCCACGTTCTCTCGCTAAATTCCGGCATTACTTTGTATAGAAAAAAACTGTCCCTTTCCATATCTGAAATACGCAGAAGCCATTGCGCATGATCTTCCAGTTCTTTCACCTGGCGTATTTGCCTTGCTTCAGCGTTAAATGATTTTCGATTATCCACGGGCATTTCCCGGGAGGTAGATATGGCTGCTTTGCGTCCAAGTAAGCCAGTAAATTCTTCTATTGCCTTGTTTGACCCAAAAGTGACCGGCTTATTTTGTTCGCCATTAATTAAGAACTTAGGTTGAAATCCGGGACTGGTTACTTCATCAATGCGATTAAACTCATTTTGTACGTCTTTGAAGTCTGGGGTTCGCAAACTGCCTTTGTATCCGGTGTAAGAAAATTCATCCAGGTGAGCAGGTTTGGCTGTTGACTTCTCTAATTGATCCGGTATTGAGCTATATTCAACTATCAACGGTCGGGGAGCTATCAACGATGCGATTTCGGCATCTCCAAATTCTGTCAGCAGCCCAAACACATTTCGATAGATAGTCTCATTCCAAACGTGTTGCCTGGAGGTAAAATAGCCACTGACCAAAACAGCATCCACCCGTTTGTCCACCGCGGCGGAATAAAAAGCTATTAATCCACCTTCGCAATAACCAGCCACACCGATCTTTACATCTTTATATTCTGATTGTTTAAACCAATCGATCGCAGCTATTACTTTCTGTACCTCATATCCAATAATATGATGGCCCATCTGGAAAGCCTGCCTGTAAATCCATTCACGATAGGTTTGCTCTGCAGGCTTTCCTGTTTGAATAGTTGACCTGCTGATGAGAACCGGTATCAATACCTGGTATCCATTCTCAGCAAGTGTTCGGGCAAATTGTGATGCGGCCGGTATTCCCGGTGCAAGCCCAAGTAGTTGCTCTGGTGCCTGGTCCGCATCCGGCAAAGCAATGATGTTAGCAAGTGGTTTTGATTTAGGCTGAATCAAAAGTCCCTCGCCCCACACCCGGTTCAATACAGGCCATCGAACCTGGTATACACGGTATTTCGATGTCTCTGCAACAATTTCGGCATCACCGTTAATGGCAATCTTTTCCATTGACACCCCGGGATTTTTATCCGGGAGGCCTACATTATAGTTAGCCAGGGATTTGCTTTTATCCTCAACACCAATACATTTGAGAAACCTCTTTCGATTAGGTTCAACAGATGTTTCATAAGCTTGTCGCGCAGTAACATCGCGTTGCCAGAATTTTGGACGGCCAACTATAGATTGATCTATCTTACCATCAATATACTGATGCGCATCGTTGAGCATTTTCGTGGCCAGTTCACCAGGTGATACATCCCAGGTGAGCACTTTTGTTCCGGGAAGAACCTTTGCCATAATTTGATAAGGAAATTCTACATTGTTATCTGATTGGGCTTGCGCTATAATAGTTGAAAAGAGAACGAAGAAGAAAATGAAAGAAATTGTTTTTGTCATAAGAGAATAATTTGTAAAAAAACATAGCTGTCTTTGCGGACAGGCTAAAAGTAAATTTTATAATTTAACCTAAAAAAAAGCAAAGGAAAGAGTTAGGAAATCTGCGTTGCCCTTGCTGGTCCCCTCTTCAAAATTAAGGATAGCCAGAACAATAAAAGGAAACCGCCGATGTCTGGTGTTCCCCGCAGAGAAAAAGGGCAACATAACTGCCAGTGTTTTTAATTATTTTCGGCTTATAAAATAATTATTTCAATAGCAACACTATGGTAGAAGCACTTGAATGGAGCAGAATGTTTAAAGGGGATCAATACACCTGGTTCTTCCTTTTTGAGGTGGTATTTCGCACATCCGTTATGTTTATACTAATGGTCCTTTTCTTCAGGCTGAGTGGCAAAACGGAAATAAAGCAACTAAATATTTATGATGTGATCATAATAGTAGGGCTGGGCTCAGCGGCTGGCGATCCAATGTTGTATGATGATGTTCCACTGTTGAATGCAATGATCGTTTTTATAACAGTACTTAGCCTTTACCGATTGATGACTTACCTCACCGGCAAGAATAAAAAATTAGACAAATTGCTGCAAGGGGAAGTACGATGTGTAATGGAGGATACAAATTACGTGAACCTGCAGTCATTAAAAAAAGAGAAAGTTGATATAACTGATCTTTTTACCTGCCTGCGTATGGAGAAAATTTCACAGCTCGGCCAGGTGGAGCGCATCTATATAGAAATTTCAGGAGAGTTCAGCGTATTCTTTAGAAAAGAAGGAGATGTAAAAACAGGGCTGCCAATATATCCTGAAGAATTAGCAAAAGCCACAGCGCATATTGACGTTGCCGGAGACTATAGCTGCAACACCTGCGGCTATACACAAACTTTTCAACATCCCACAGCTAAACCGGTTTGCCCAAATTGTAAAAATTTATATTGGGTAAAGGCATCCCGCAGGCAAAGGATTACCTAGCAATTCGTTGGCTTTTGCTCTATTTATTACCGGGGACTGGAAGGCGACAAAACCATCCGCACCAACATTCAACAGGTCCGTGGGGCTTCATAGAGATTTAAGTAGTATTTAGGAAAACCAACATCTACATAAAGATTTTAGCTGCTATAACTTGCTCAGCTCTTCATTGTAATATTTTATCGCCTGTATTACACTCGGCAGGTTGCCTGGGTGATCTGTTGCATCTCTTTCAATATAAATAGGTCCTTTAAAGCCTTGTTTTTTCAGCTCACTGAAGATTGCAGGAAAATCCACTACGCCAGTTCCCACAGGCACATCTACCAGTTTAGGATTATTATAGGCGGCTATATCTTTTAAATGAATGGCGATAATATGTCCGCTCAGCTTTTTCACTGCATCCAAAGGATTGATACCACTCTTGGGCCAATGGCCAAGATCGGCGCACACGCCAAAATTAGGATGACCTTTCATAGCCATCAATGTTGTATCAGGATCCCAGTAATGGCTCATACCTTTCCAATGCTCGTGAATGGCGACTTTGATTCCATACAAGCCTGCAAGACTATCAATGCTGTCCCACATATCCAGTGGAGGCTCGGTTGTCACGAATTCAACGCCCAAATGTTTTGCCATCTCGAATTGCCGCTTCCAGGAATTGACATCGCTGCCGCCCGCAAGATAAACGGACTCACATTTCAATCCTCTCTGTTCTATAAGCGATTTCAATTTTCTAATGCCGGCCGGCGATAACTGCATCAGCGACGAATCTTTTAGCTCAGGCAGTGTTTTGATAAAGTTGTTGGGTTCAATATACTTCACCCCGGCACTGTCAACCTTATCCAACGCCTCGGAAAAACTTACGGTATGAAATGTCCAAAGTGCAATTCCCAACCTCCAGTCTTTGGCCGGGTCAACAGGAGTGTTAGTGCTGTCGGTTGATTGAGCTGAAGCAGCTAGAAATAAGGCGAGACAAGTAAGCAGATGGAGGGTCTTTTTCATTTTTTATATTTAAATATTTTCAGAACCGGGGCATTTTTCAAAGTAGCGCGGTACCAGGATTATAAACATTATAAAAATAACCATTTTACTTTTTGGCGGAGTTAATTTCAATTTCTTGATTGAGGCAAAATTTTGGTAAAAAAATATAACCCGCAATCATCAAAAGTCCCAGTGATGGAGCAAGTACCTCTTGTGCCCGGATTGAAAAGAAGCTTATTCCTGATCTTCCTTCCATATTTTAAATTACTAACTTTTCAAACAAAAGAAATTTTGCGTTTTTACAGTCATAGTCAATGAAATCAATAACAGTAAAACCATACCATCCTTCAATTATCATGATGTTCCTTACCATCTCTAACAATGCCATCTTTTGGTGAAGAGTATTTATTTTTGCCGGGATAAGAACAGCAACCGACACCGATACCATTATTTATTGATAAGATAACATCTAAGTATTATTATAATAAAACATTTATGAAAGAAAGTGCTAAATCGTTCACCGCTGGTTTAATGGAATCTATAACGCTATATTGGAATAAGTTTCTTCTTGCTTTACCTCGATTCATGTTGGCCATTATACTTCTCATTATCGTCATTTATATAGCTTTTTATATTGCCAGGTTACTCAAAAGCAAATTATCGGGTGAAGAACACGATCCGTTGTTTGTTGGCTTTATAAGCAAAATAACAAAGGTCGCAGTTATTATTTTCGGAATTATTTTAGCATTGCAAACATTAGGATTAACGGGGGTTGCCGGTGGATTGCTTGCCGGTGCCGGTATTTCTGCTTTCATATTTGGTTTTGCTTTTAAAGACATTGCCGAGAATTTTCTGGGAGGTGTTATACTCGCATTCAACAGACCCTTCAGCTTAAATGATACTATCGTCATAAGGGAATTCAGCGGTCATGTTGTTGCGCTTAATTTTCGCACTACACACATCAAAACTTTTGATGAAGGAGATGTTTTCATACCTAATTCTATCGTGATAAAAGAGCCTCTGACCAACCTCACAAGAGACGGCAAAATACGATTGAACTTTGTGGTCGGTATTGCTTATGAAGACAATGTAACTGATGCTATAGCCACAATAGAAGAAGCTATGAAACCCATAGCAGATATAAGGCACGATACAAAACCTTTTACTGTAATAGAAGAACTATCGGTAAGCACGGTTAACCTGAAAGTGTATTTTTGGGCAGATACATATGATTATAGAAAAGGAGTTTTGCA
>JBKJRY010000349.1:0-12686 GCA_046593045.1 Chitinophagaceae bacterium
CTTACAAGCAGAGGGTCCGCGGTTCGAACCCGTGTGCTCCCACAGAATAGTAGAGAGTTTCAGGCGTTTAAGTTTGAAGCTCTTTTTATTTCCAGCCAATTTCCAAGCATTTTAGACACTTATTGGCTAATTTTCATAATTGATAATTTACTTTACGCTTACCCTGGTTCGTGCAATACGAACCTTTTTTATGTTTGTTAACATTGAAATAAATACTAAACTGAAATATATCTCACTATAATTTGTAAAGAGCTATCCGCATTTTATTGAATGCATCCTTTAATCTCTTGCATAACTTCTTATTCATTCTTTCCTATATTTGATAGTCAACTGCTCTGATTGCTCACCACCGCTAAAAAAAGTAAGTTAACTGTTGTTTTTTATTATTTCATGTAATAAAGTGTAGGATTGATTTGAATCAAGAAACGGAACAGATTGTACGTGATAGAATTGATGTGATGCTTATTGCATAGGGGGGATTGCGAAATCAAAAAACGAGGTTAATGAAGAATTAAAAACTAACTTATTAATGGCTAAGAATATAAAAGCAAAACCCAAAGGAGATATCGATTTTGAAAATGAACTATGGAACGCTGCCAATGAACTACGTGGCGCTGTTGCAGAGAACCAGTACAAAGATTATGTACTCTCTCTTCTATTTGTAAAGCACCTTTCAGAGAGATATGATATCCGTAAGGAGGAAATTAAAATGGAATTTACCAATCCAAAGTCTGATTATTATACTACCGATAAAGCAGTACAATTAACTTTTCTCGAAGATGACCTGGAATACCAGGTAAAGAATGTTTACAAATTGCCGCAAGAAGCTACGTGGACATACCTGCGGGAAAATGCGGAGCAGGATGATATAAAAGTAAAAGTAGATAAAGCCTTTGTAGCAATAGATGAAATACTTGCCAGCAGAAATCCTGATTACAAAGGCGTGCTGGAACCCATATTTGTAAAGAGCCAGTTATCTGTTTCGCAGGTGGCGGGTTTGATCAATTTATCTTCCAACGAAAAGTTTTCGGAAGCCAGCAACCCGCAGAGTGATATTTACGGGCGGGTATATGAATATTATATTGGCAAGTTTGCGCAGGCTGAAGGAAGCGGCGCAGGGCAATTCTTTACGCCCGGTTCTGTTGTACGTTTATTGGTTGAAATGATAGAACCATTGAAAGGCCGTATTATGGACCTTGCCTGTGGTAGCGGTGGTATGTTTGTGCAAAGCTTGAAATTTGTACAAGCTCATGGGGGTGATAAAAATGATATTTCTATTTACGGTCAGGAAAGGTATGAAGGCACACTGCGACTTTGCAAAATGAACCTGCTGTTGCGCAATCTTTCTTTTGATGTAAAACTCGGCGATACTTTATTGGTTGACCGTTTTCCTGAATTGAAAGCGGACTTTGCTTTAATGAATCCTCCATTTAATATCAGTAACTGGCACCCGGAAGATTTGCCGGAAAGTGATCCGCGGTTGTTTGGCGATAAAGAAAAATTTACAACGGGCGGTAATGCCAACTATATGTGGTTTCAAACTCTCTGGTACCACCTAAGTGAAAAAGGAACCGCCGGTGTTGTGATGGCAAATGGCGCAATGCCAACAGGAAGTGCAGGCGAAAAAAATGTACGTGAATACATGATTGATAATGGCATGGTGGATTGTATTGTACAAATGCCGGACAAGCTTTTTTTAACAACGGGAATACCGGCCTGTTTATTTATTTTAAGTAAAAACCGTGATGGTAAAGATGGCCTGCACCGGGAACGCCTAACCAAAACATTATTTATTGATGCCCGTAAACTGGGCCACATGGTAAGTCGACGGCTACGGGTGTTTGAAGATGCAGATGTACAAAAGATTGCGCATGTTTACCATACGTGGCGCAACAACCCTGGTGTACAAGTGCCGACGCTTGATGCAGGTACGCATGAAGATGTTGCAGGCTTTTGTAAGACTGCAACTTTAGAAGAAGTAAAAGCAAATAACTATGTGCTATCTCCGGGACGATATGTTGGTACAGAAGCGGAAGAAGATGATGGAATTACTTTTGAGGAAAAGATGAAAAAGTTGACGGAGAAATTGATGGGGCAGTTTGAGGAAGGGGAGAAATTGGAAAAGGAGATAAAGGAGAATTTGGCAACTTTGGGATATTAATTTTTTAAGGAATGGCTAAGAATTAGGTAAACTAAATTTGCAAAAAAGCGCACTTCAATAAAACAATCATGACATACGAAATAAAATTATCTGGCACAGATCAGGATGATGGTAAAATTGATTTACAGAGATTGGCCTTGCTTGCTCAATCTATTTCTGAAATTGCTAAAGGAGCATTGCAAATAAGACTTTTGGGGATAAGCAATGAAAGAGGAAAAAAAACAGAGCGGATTACAAATGCACTAAGGATTTCATTATCAGATTTAAAGAAGGGTTCCACTATTTTAGAACTGGAATGTGAACCTTTTAAGAAAACATTAAAAGGGCAACAGGGAAATGCTTTTAATACTGAAATTCTTGAAAGGCTTCCTGAGCAAACACCCATGTCTTTAGTGGTAGAATCCTTCAATGAAGCCTTAGATTATAACGAAGAAAATAGTTACTTGGATAAGGCTTTGCTAAAACGACTAAAATCATTTGAAAAGGTTTTTATTTCTTCTGACGAATCAGTTTCGATAGCTAACCAGGGTAGTATTCCGGAATTAATTCTAAGAAAAATAGATTTTAAAAAAATTCAAACACTTGAAGAAAGTATTCCTGAACCACAGGAGGTTATTATTAATGGCATAGTTGATGAATTGAAATATTCAAAATCCAGAATTTCGGTTGCTACAGATGAAGGCTTAGTGAGTGGCGTTTTAAGTGATGATTTTGAGCCTGATGAAATATCGAAATATTGGGGAAAGAAGTTAACCATTGCCGGTACTGCGCATTATCTGCCAGGTGGCCGAATGTCTTTTTTATATATAGAAAGGATTTTTGAGCCAACGGAGTCAGACAAATATTTTTCCCGGACTTCTAAAAAAGAAACGACAGAACAACAAATAGTAAGACAGCAAAAACAATTAAAATACTCTAATCATTTAAGTGAAATAGTTGGAGAATGGCCGGGTGACGAGAGCATTGATGAAATCTTAAACGCTCTTGATTGATGAGAAGATATTTATTAGACACTGGAATTTTAGTTCACTACGCAAGGCAAAGTTCGTTATATAAACAAATTGAAGCCGAAGAAAAACTCACCGATCCTGATTGTATGCCATTAATTTCGGTGGTATCTCAGGCTGAAATTTTATCATTTGCTATTCAAAGAAGTTGGGGCACAAAAAAAATTCAACTAATACAAAGTCTTTTAAGTAAGGTAATGATAATTGATATTAATTCCGGTGATGCTAACCTTATCCAGGCATACGCAGAAATAGATGCATTCAGCAAGGGTAAACTACCAGGAAAGCCTTTAGGTACTTCAGCAATTAGCATTGGCAAAAATGATTTATGGATTGCGGCAACAGCAAAAGTTACCGATGCAATTCTATTAACTATTGACGGCGACTTTGACCATTTGAACAAAACATTTATTGAAGTGAAAAAATTTTAGAAATAGGATGGTTCATTGGCAAAAATATAAACTTAGCGACCTGGCAGACATTACTTCTAGTAAAAGAATTTTTACTGCGGATTATGTTTCACAAGGAATACTCTTTTATCGTTCAAAAGAAATAATTGAAAAATCATTAGGTCAAACTATATCTGATCCATTATTTATAACACAAGATAGATTTAAGGAAATAAAAATAAAATTTGGTACACCTCAAAAAGGAGATATCCTATTGAGCGCTGTCGGCGAACGTGCAGGAGTTTCTTATGTTGTTAGAAATGAACCAGAATTTTATTTTAAAGACGGAAATCTTATTTGGTTAAGAAAACTTTCGGATAAGCTTAACCCTTTTTATTTACATTACTGGGTGTTATCTGAAATAGGGCAAGACATCCTTAATTCAATCATGATTGGCTCTGCTCAGAAGGCTTTAACAATTATCGGATTGAAAAACTTGGAACTAAATCTTCCTTCAATTTTAACTCAATCCCGCATCGCCTCAATCCTTTCTTCCCTCGACAACAAAATAGAACTCAACCGCCGCATGAACCAAACATTGGAGCAAATGGCGCAGGCTCTATTCAATCATTATTTTGTTGATAATATTGATCCTGATAATTTACCTGAAGGATGGAGGTCTGGAAAGCTTGGCGAAATATTGGAGTTAAAATATGGGAAAGCTCTTAAGGAAAAACAAAGAAAGAAAGGGATCTATGCGGTGGTTGGTTCAGGTGGAATAATTGGATATCATGATGAATTTATTTTAGGAGATAAAGGAGTTGTGGTTGGAAGGAAAGGAAATTCTGGCGCTGTGACTTGGCTTCATGAAGCTTTTTACCCAATTGATACAACTTTTTATGTTTCAGATTTATTGGGAATAAATGGATTGTATTATTATTATTTTCTGCTAAAGAGTTTAAATCTAAAGAATTTAAACTCTGATTCTGCAGTCCCTGGCTTAAACAGAAATGAAGCGCATCATCAGGAAATATTGATTCTAGAAAATAAAAAAATTAATGCGTTTAACAATATAGTCGCCTCTTTTTTTAATAAAATAAACATTAATCTAAAGGAGATAAAAACATTGACAACAATTAGAGACACTCTTCTTCCAAAATTAATGTCCGGCGAAATTGATTTTGATGAAATAAATAATAGAGAAGACATGGTAAAAGAATATGAAGCGGTTGAAACTATTGAACATCATAAACGAATAAAACAGAAATAGCTACCAATGGCTTTTAAATTTCTTGCTGAAAGCGATATTGAGGAAGCGCTTATAGAATGGTTTTAGCAATTTCTTCTTGCAGATTATTCTTAATTTTAAGATATGGCAAATACATTAAAAATAAATAAACCAACATATGTAGCTAAGGCGAAAGTTTCTCTTAAAAAAGCGCCCGGAAAAGTAATTGCTGCTAAAAAAGCTACCCCCGGAAGCGCTGCTAAAACGGTAGTAAGTAAAACTTTAAAAGTAAAAACGGATGACCCACTTACCAAAACAATATTGATTAAAGCAGCTTCTATAGGATTCGCAAAAGCAGCGGCTAAAACAATGAAGGTAATGGGCTATAACGTGATCGTTAAGGACGGATGGATAGTAAAGAAATTCGCCAATGGAAGGATACAAAAAATCTCAAAATTAGAAACCAACAATAATCCTGTAGTCCTTGACTAAAAAACAGCAATTGCGCCTGAGGGTTTTTGCAGGGCCGAATGGCTCGGGCAAGAGTACAGTGATTCAGTATGTAAGAAATTATAAAGTGGATAATGCTCCCATTGATTTTGGTTATTATATAAACGCTGATGACATAGCTACGCAATTAAAAAAGGGTTTATTCAGGTTTAAAAGTTTCGGCATCTCAATAAAAAACAAAGACTTTTCAGATATAGCTATCGCGTCGGGATTGATAAATGGAAAATTCCCCGAAGAAGTTTTTAAATCATCTTATAAAATA
This sequence comes from Chitinophagaceae bacterium, assembly GCA_046593045.1. Classification (GTDB taxonomy): domain Bacteria; phylum Bacteroidota; class Bacteroidia; order Chitinophagales; family Chitinophagaceae; genus Ginsengibacter. The sequence continues at coordinate 5,558 of JBKJRY010000349.1, forward strand.
AGAGCTAATACACTCAGGCTGCTTGGTGCAAAAGCCGGTGAAAGGCTTGCACAAATCATTGCTGATTTCCTGCGTAAAAAGCTCTTGAAAGAAAATAAAAGATTTTCATTTGAAACGGTATTCTCGCATCCATCAAAGCTGGATATTATGAAGGAAGCGAAAAGCCAGGGATATAAAGTTTACCTGTATTTTGTTTCAACAGAATCCCCGGAAATTAATAAACTCCGGGTAAAAAGTCGGAAAAGCCAGGGAGGCCACGATGTGCCGCCAGAGCTTATTGAAAGCCGGTATTACCGGTCACTTGACTTGCTGTATGAAGCCTGCCAGGTAGCTTACCAGGTTTATTTTTTTGATAATTCCATAGAGGGGAAAGAATCAAATATGTTCGCCCATTTTAAGGAGGAGAAGGGAGAAAAACAGTGGGATGACATCGAAAGAGAAAACGTGCCCGGCTGGTTTAAGAAGTACTACTCAGAAAAAATAAAACAGAACTAACCGCCCATGGCTTTTAAATTTCTTGCGGAAAGCGATATCGAAGAAGCGGCTATAGAATGGTTGCTTCAATTAAAGCCTTACCATTATAAACATGGTGAGGATATAATTCGCAATCACAAGAAAGCAGTATTGGAAGATGTATTTGAAAATTTTCTTCACCAAACCTATAAGCATGTTCCTGCTAAAATACTCGAAGAAGTAAAGCAGGAGTTTTTATTTAATGCCGGTACTGATATTCACCAGCGCAACCATGCCTTTCATTTGAAGCTGAGCAAAGGCATCAGTAAAACATGGAAGGAGGAGGATTCCCCCCAGGCAGGGGGGACAAAGGGGGGTGTTCAACAGTTTGAACATTTCTATTCTGTTAACTACAATGAAATTTATAAAAATGATTTCCTGGTAGTAAACCAGTTTATCACTGAAGGCAGGAACAGGCGCCGCCCTGATCTTATCATTTTTATAAATGGCTTACTTATAGTATTGTTTGAGTTCAAAAACTTATTTGACATAGATGCTACGGTAGATAATGCATTTAACCAGGTGCAGCATTATATACAGGATATACCACAGGTATTTGAAACAAATGAACTAACGGTGATCAGTGATGGCTGCACCACATTGCAAGGTATGTTCAGCAGTGGCATGGAATGGTTTGCTTCTTGGAAAAGTGTAGATGGAATAAAAATGGTGGAAGATGATTTCGCATTGGAAACTTTGATCAATGGATTGCTGGTTCCTGAACGGTTGCTTCAATACATTTGCTCTTATATCTTTCATGAGCTGGATAAAGGAATACTGATAAAGAAGGGTGCAAAGTATCACCAGTTCTTTGGCGTACAATATGCGTTAGCCGAAACTTTGAAAGCCATCAAGCCAATTGGTGATGGGCGCATTGGAGTAATATGGCATACCACACGCAGTGGTAAAAGTATTACGATGGCCATCTACACAGGCATACTTCGCCAGATGGAGCAATTGAAGAATCCAACGATAGTAGTACAGGTGGACAGGTTTGATTTGAACAAGCAATTGTATGAAGATTTTGTAGCGGCAAAAGATTTAGTAGGGGACGTTTCTCTGGCGCAAAATACAGAGGAACTGCGAAGTCTGTTAAGTGGCGAAGGCGGTGGAGTTATCTTCAGTACGATAGAGAAATTCAGGCTGGTAAATTCCCCCCTTCGAGGGGGGCAGGGGGGTGTAACATTACAAGATGGGGCGACAAACGGAAGTGTCAGCTTCGGACGGAAAAGGGGAATAAAGAGATCTGAAAAAAAAGTACAGGGAGAAATCAACCAGGCCATCAAAAATCTTATAGCCAATAACAAATCAGGAATAGATAATAGCGCCTTCACAAAATTTGGAATTCTGAAATACAACCCTGCTTTAAAAACTAAAGTGCATGATTTGCGATATGCAGGAAATTTACCAGAAGTGCTTTTATGGAATGCTTTAAAAAGGGATGAACTTGGAGTAGATTTTCATCGTCAGAAAGCTATAAATAATTATGTAGTTGATTTGTTTTGTCCCGAATTGATGCTCGCATTAGAAATAGACGGAAAAAGCCATGACGACGCTGAGGCGGTAATCTATGATAAGCGCAGGCAGGATGAACTTGAAAGTTTTGGCATAGAGTTTTTAAGATTTAGTGCACTGGATGTGTTGCAAAATATAGGAGGTGTTGTTGCCATAATTGAAGAATATGTGAAGAACAACAAATTGGAAGAAAAATTAAATCAGTTTGAAAGGGCGGTGTATAATAGGAATAAGGAAATACTAAGGGACACCCCCCTGGCCCCGGAAGGAATTGACACCCCCCTGGCCCCCCTGGAGGGGGGAATGCATGACACTCAACTGGAGGGGGGAATGCGTGAAAGTGAGCATCCCATTTTAAGTACGCGGGATAACATTATTGTAATTGCCGATGAATGCCACCGCACACAATATGGTTTAGTGCAGGGCTTTGCCAACAACTTGCGCAGAGCGGTTCCCAATGCTTCTTTCATTGGCTTCACCGGAACGCCTGTTGATACAAAAGATGCCGATACTGTTCAGGTATTTGGAGAGATCATTCACACATACGACATCAGGCAGGCAACGGAAGACCATGCGGTTGTTCCTATTTATTATGAACCGAGGCTTGCAAAGCTTCATTTAGGCAACGCAGCAATTGAAGAAGAGGCCGAAGAAATAATGGAAGGCGTAAATCAAAATGACCGCAATAAAATTATGTGGGCCGCAGTAGAAGATGCAGCAGGCTCGGATGAAAGAGTTGCAGAAGTTGCCAAAGATATTTTAAAACATTTCCTCAACCGTGCAGCAAGCCTTGAAGGCAAAGCAATGATTGTGTGCATGAGCCGCAGAAACTGTGTGAAAATGTATGATGCGCTTACTGCTTTAGATGTCTGCCCGGAGACCGCAGTGATCATGACGAGCAATATTGCTAAAGATCCTGCAGCATGGAAGCCGCACATTCGCACCAAGGAAAATATGGAAGCCATCAAAGGAAGATTCAAAGACCCTGATGATCCTTTGAAGATTGTTATCGTGCGGGACATGTGGCTTACCGGTTTTGACAATCCGCCGCTGCATACATTGTACGTAGATAAAATAATGAGCGGTCACAATTTGATACAATCAATAAACCGGGTAGCAACGGTATTTAAGGAAAAGCCCAGCGGATTAATAGTTGACTATATAGGTATTGGCGACAAACTAAGAGATGCTACCAAGAAATACACTGACGGTGGCGGCAAAGGAAATGTAGCAATAGACACTGCTGAAGCTTTTGAAATGACTATCGAATTTATAGCAGCCTTGAAATTACAACTACCTAAAGATTTTGATTATAGCAGGTGGTTATCTTTAGGACAAGGAGACAAACTTAAACTTGTAAGCGCAGCAACAAATTATATTGTAAGCGACGAAACACGCAGCAAGGATTATATGTTGGATGAGATGAAGCTGACTGCTTTGGTTCCCGTGATAAAGAATGATCCCCGGATAAATGAACTCTCGCTGGACATTATATTTCTTCAACACGTAGGCGCAGCCGTCAGGAAGATAAAAAACCCTGTTACTAATATCCGTAAGAAAGAAGGCCAGATAAAAGAACTGATACACCGGAGCATCGAAAGTGAAGAAGTGGTTGATGTTTTCACTATGGCAGGCATTGATAAGTTTGATATCTCTATTATCAATGATGATTTTCTTGCCATGGCAAAAGAGCAAAAAAGTGGCAATGAATTAAAGCTGGAACTGATCAGGAAGATCATGAATGATGAAATAAAAATCAGGCAATATAAAAACATAATAAAATACAAAAAGCTTAGAGAGGAAGTTGAAAAGATCATCAGTGATTACCACAATCATTTCTTTGATAGTCTTATCGCCTTGCAAAAGATGCGTGAAGCCGCAAGAGACATGCAGGAAGAAGATGAAAGAAGAAAACTCCTTGGCCTTACAGATGAAGAAGAAGCTTTTTATGAAATATTAGCCAGTCATAAAACAGCAATCAAAGATATCGCCTTAATAAACGAAATAGTGAAGGAAGTAACTGCCGCCGTTAAAAAGAACCTGCAAATAGATTGGTATAAAAAATCTGATGCGAAGGCGCAGATAATGCTTGCTGTAAAAAGAGTGTTGCTAAAGAAAGGCGTGAGTGCAGAGTTGAAGGAGATATTGGACGAGATAATGGAACAGGCAGAAGCGAGGTATAGGGAATGGTGGGGAGAGGTGGCGTAAAGTTGTTTAAAAAATAATCATGATAAGTAAAACTGAATTTATTAATAGAATAAAGCAATTGAAGTCTTTTATGAGTAAGACGGGAAGAGCTTCGTATTCACAGCTTAGATTAGAGGGAAACAAATTGTTTTTTAAACGAGACATGACAGGTGTGGATTGGAAATTAAATATTGACAATGCTTATTGGGCATATACTCAAGAGAATTATTTTGACACAGTTGTTTTACAGAAATATGTAATAGGGAGAGTCTATTCGCCGACACTGGGTTTGTTAATGGCAACAGGGCTTTGTGATAAAGAAGGTATTAGAAAATATAATTAATTATTCGTTGAAAAGTTAAAAACTAAATCTCTAAATATGAATATCAGCGAAGAAGAATTCCTGAAAAAAGACAAAGAATTAATGGAGGAATTAGAAAGCCTTAGTCGAAAAGAAAAAGACGTTTTTGTCGATGGTGCATTTAATTCCCCCTTCCTGGCGGGTGTCCTCACCCGTCATTCCTGAATTAATATTCAGCCTTCGTAGGTCGTCATACTTCAGCCTTCGTAGGTGGTAGTCCTTCTTTGGAAAACCCAATCAGCCTCCCGCGAGAGCCGCCGTCTGGTCGCTGACCAACGGCGAAACCATTATAATGAATCTATCTTCCTTTACATGATATCTTCTAATTAATTTATAGGTTAGTAAAATGAAGGAAGAATATTTGTATCACCCTACAAATTATTTTTATCTTGATGGAACAAACGATTTTGAAATGTTGAGCCACTTTTCAGGGTAGTAAGTGTGGGTACATAATCCCGCTGGCCGGTCCGGAGGACTCCTTTGGAGGAGACCAGGCAGGGGCGTTACAGGTTTTGTGATTTACAAGATGCAAAAGTGGAACACCTACACTGACGGAAATTTCAATACATTTGAACTTTTACAGCTTCAATTCAAAGGGTTAAAAATTATTACTTAATTACTTTAAAATTTTCCATTATGAATACAATTAAGCTTATCAACTCGTACAAATTATTTTTTATAACGGTTGTTTGTGCAGCAGTACTCTTCACTTCCTGCAATAACAGTGATACGCAGGCATTTGAAACAGCGCAGCTTTCAGGCTCAAACCAGGCACCTCCTGTTACAACAAAAGGATCAGGGACTGTAGAAGGCAATTATGATGCAAAAACTAAAGTGATCACGCTGAATTTAAAATGGAGCCTTGGCAATCCCGTCGATACTACCACCATGGGACATATTCACAAAGGTGCGGCTGGAGTTAGCGGCCCTGTAGTTATTCCTTTTGTGGACCTTCCTTCAGGCGCTTCTGATCAGCAATTTAGTTTCACTTCTCAACCGTTAACTGCCGGGCAGGAGGCCGAGTTAAAAGCAGGCGATTATTATGTAAATATTCATAGCAATACCGACCCTGGCGGCGAATTGCGTGCCCAACTAATTTTAAAATAGGGATGCAGGTTTTCGCAGGCAAGTAAATGGGGTAGGCTTTACTTGGCTACCATTGCTATTTTATTATAATAATATATTCAGCCTTCGTAGGTCGTCATACTTCTTTGGAAAGCCCCATCTGCCATTCGCGGGAGCCGCCGTCTGGTCGTTGACCAACGGCGAAATCATTATAATGCATTGACCTTTTATCCTCCGGCACGATTCTACCGTGATGGGTCAAACGATTATGGCATGTTGAAAAACATTTTTCAGAATTGTAAGGGGTGGGTACATAATCCCGCTGGCCGGGAGACCAGGGGGACGTTACAGCTTTTAGAATTTATAGATATAATGATGCGAAAGATGAACACCTACGGTGGCAAAATGGCAAGCCGCATGCATGCACTATTCGGGGGGCCAAACGTGCTGCAACAAAAAAACCATGCAAATAAGTTCACATGGTTTTCCTTAGCAAGGCTTAAAAATTACTTAGACAACTGGCCCCTGGCTGCGCCACCCGGATACATAGGGTTGTGCACATTTACATAATAATTTCCAGGATTTTGAAGGATTGCCTTCAGCAATTCAGGATCTACGTTCATTATTGTTCCGCCAGATGAACCGCTTGTCGGCGCATGTAATGGTATCACCACAGGGCCTGCTACACCAGCCGGAGCCACGTGAATGTGAGCAGCCGTTGCGGGATCAATATTTGACACAGATAACTCGTAGCTAATACTTCCCTGGCCAACATTTACGGTAATTTGTGCCGTACCCATACCGTCAGGATCACCTGGGGCGGGAACTTCATTGGCCCCGATAAGATGAGCACTTAGTGGTCTGCCACCTACTTCATGATTGGCGGCACCAATTTCAGTAACGGGGCTCTCTGCAATATCCCGTTGCAGAGGCATTTCTTTGGTACAGGAAAACAGGACAAATACCGCGAGGGTAAAAAAGAAACTCTTTTTCATGTTTAATAAGTTTTAAAAAGTGAAAAAATATTTGATCACGGCAGGCTACGGAGATTATACAAACAAACGCAGACTTCGGGATCACAGTCTTCGGAAACATAAAGAAGGTACGGATATCAACGGGCACGCGTTCTTAAAAGCTCTGCCTGTTTGATGGCGTTATTTACGAAGTTATCAAACAAACGGTTCTTTTTGTGATTAAAAATCCCCCGTCTGTCGTTAGCAACTTTCAAATTAAAGAAGCCACAGTTAGCTAACGGTAAAAACTTTAAATAATAAAAGTCTGCTCTCCTGATTACTTATAACCAGAGACATTGAAAAATTTGAGATGAAGTGTATAAATATAGGGCTAAAAACTTAGGTAAGCTATTGAAGGATCAGGGCAAACGCATCTAAATATTATTTAGTTTTTTGAATGTGGATAACTAAAAAGATTTTGTTTTTGAGCTATATTTATTCACAGTGGTGTTTTATGTAAAAAGAATTAAGCAAA
>JBKJRY010000100.1:0-34174 GCA_046593045.1 Chitinophagaceae bacterium
CGAAAATTTCAGCAACTTTGTCTGAGAAAAGCGGTGTGTTCATAATTGACTTATTAAATTGATTGTCAACTATTTATAAGGCAATAATCACGCCGTTTTTCTACTTTTTATGCACCCGTTTTTCCATTCTTCTTAACCCGAACTCAGGTAATTATCAAAAAACTTCCTCCTAATACTTCCTTTGTTTTGCAGCTTTAAATGAAAAATTTTCATGCCTGAAGGACCATCAATCATAATCCTAAAAGAATCAATACAAGAATTTAAGGGTAAAAGAATAGTAACTGTAGAAGGTAACAGTAAGCAGGATATTCTGCGAATGACAGGACAAAAAATCCTTGACTTCAAAAGTTGGGGAAAACATTTTATTATTTGTTTTAAAGCCTTTGGTATCAGGATACATTTTATGCTTTTTGGTAGCTACCGGATAAATGAAGGCAAAGATGCAGTGCCAAGATTAAGATTTGTTTTTAAAAAGGGTGAGTTGAATTTTTATGCATGTTCTATAAAATTTATCGAGGAAAATCTTGATAATGTATACGACTGGACATCCGATGTAATGAATGATAATTGGGATCCAAAAGCTGCAAAACAAAAAATAAAAAAAATGCCGGAAGAGCTTGTGTGTGATACTTTGCTCAATCAAAATATTTTTGCAGGCGTTGGAAATATCATCAAGAATGAAGTGCTTTTTAGAATACGCCTGCATCCTGAAACAAAAATGAAGGATATTCCAGCACGTAAAATAAATGGACTTATTAAGGAGGCCCGTAATTATAGTTTTGATTTTCTTAAATGGAAAAAGGAATTTGTTTTAAAGAAGAATTGGCTTGCGCATACAAAAAAAATCTGCCCGAGAGATCATGTTCCTTTTATTAAGAAATATTGCGGAAAAACAAAGCGCAGAACTTTTTATTGCGAGATATGCCAGGTGTTTTACACGAAAGAAGAGGGAAAACAAATTCCTTAAAGTATTTTGTATTGTTTACTTGCTGTTGAATCATCTAAGGCAAGGCTTACACTCTGGTATAACCATTGATATTTTGTTTTTTTAAAAATATCATGATCCGAAAATTAAAATAAGGAGAATATAAGTTGTACTCTAGGAAAAAAGATCTTAAAACAAATACACGCAAAAACCTGGGAACATTTAATACTAAAGAAGCTGCAAAAAAGCACGAGTGGGAAATACAATATTTTAAAAGACATTAAGCTCTATGTTATAAAGCATCGTCAGCAAAAGTATTTCCCTGGTTAAGGTCACCGGTTTCAAAGCCTTTTTTAAACCAAAACATTCTTTGTGCTGAAGTGCCATGGGTAAAAGCATCAGGCGTAACTCTTCCCTGGGATTCTCTTTGCAACCGGTCATCTCCAATAGCATTCGCAGCATTAAGGGCTTCAGCAATATCATTTGGATCAATTACGTTTTTCATTTTTTGATCATAGTGGGCCCATACACCTGCGTAGAAATCAGCCTGCAACTCCAGCCGGACAGAGTATTTATTATACTCGCCTTCACTTACTTGCTGCCTTTTGCGGTCCATTTTCTCAGTAGTTCCCAATAAATATTGAACGTGATGACCCACTTCATGAGCAACAACATATGCCATTGCAAAATCACCTGAAGCATCAAAGCGCTGCTTAAGTTCCTGTGCAAAGGAAAGATCTATATATACATCGTGATCGGCAGGACAATAAAAGGGTCCTGAAGCAGCACTGGCATTACCGCAGGCGGAAGTAGTTGCATCCCGGAACAGGACGAGTGTTGGTTCACTATATGTTTTTCCCATATCGTTAAACAATTTGGACCAGATATCTTCTGTATCTGCTAATACAACTTTTACAAAAGAAGCTTCCTTGTCGTCAGCTGCCTGCTGTTCGGTAGTCATTTCCTGCTGCTGGCCCTGTGGGAGTGCCTGTTGAAGGTCATTAATATCGCCACCACCTAATAAAAATCTCGCCAGTAAAAATATAACGCCAATAACACCACCTCCTACTGCTACATGTCCTCCTGTAATGCCTCTACGGTCATCAACGTTGGAGCTTTCTCTTCTGCCTAGCCATTTCATATAAGTAAATTTTAAAAATGAAAAATTGAACAGTTTTAAACCTATAAATTTAGTGCCACGATTTTTATTGAACAAAAATGGGTATGATAGTCCTATTCAAGCACAAGTACTCCCGAAGCCAAAAATGTTATCTCATTTTTTGGAGCCGTTATTTTAGCAATCTCTTCTGGTGATTTTCCGGCAACTGAAGCATAGTGTTTTAGCTTAGTAACAGGTGTAGTCGATCTTTTGGCAACTCCATTTAAAACCACTTCCTACTTCGATAGTTTTTTTTTAAAGAGGATCAATTCTCGGAAATCTTATCAAAATAATCAGCCAACCTGTTAATAGCTTTTGCATCAATATCGATCTGCTCCTGAGCCTCCTTCCATTTCCTTTGCTCAATAGCTTCACGTATCCCAGGCATTGTTTTTACACCGTATCCCGTATAGAAACCGGGCGCATATAAGGTGTGCTTATACCATGACCTGCGTGGCAAGCCGGTTTCATTTAATAATTGCTGTTCAGCTTTATAAAGAGATTGATTGAAAGTTTCGCTAACATTTGCGCTTTTTATTTTCGTTTGATAAACAACTTTTAAACTATCCGTACTTTTTCTCAATTGGTCCAATGCATTTTGCAAAGGTGAAAAATCAAGATAAGGCACATCTGTTTTGGCAGCAGGAACAATGTATTTTTCAGTCGGGTCTTCTCCCACACTATAGCCACCAGAATTAATAATTTGATTTTCTACTTCCGTGGATTCTCTTTCTTTTTGCAAAAGAGAAACCAAATCGTTGGAATAACCATCAATTGTTTTATATAAATGAGTAAAGTCGAATGGCAAAACATCCGAATTGGCGACTCTTAAAACTATGTGTCCTGCTGTTTCCGCAAGAGTAACACCATATCGAAAACCTGGGTCTTTAAATTTAGCGTATAGGTCGTAAGAATCATAGATGGAATGATATTCGCCACCATTATCTTCTCCTCCAAATCCGATGTTCAAAGCGGGTATGCCAGCATGTTGAATGAAAGCAGAATAATCAGAGCCAGAGCCCATCGCATCAAGCTTAAAATCTTTTTCATTTAATACTTTTTTCTTTGCTTCTGTTCCGTTTGAAGTTATTGCATCGTGGGCTTTTTTTCTTTCAAAAACACTCACGTTTGTCTGCGGGTCTATCACTTCTTTGGAAATTTCATCCATTAAAGGCTCAAGGGCATGCGAACCCTCAGCGTATAAAAATCCACGACCATTGCCGTCGGAATTTATATAGAGAACTGCTTTCTCCTGCAATTCTTTTTCATGCTCTTCTACCCATTCGGTAGAGCCAATCAGGCCTGGTTCTTCACCATCCCATGAACAATAGACCAACGTACGATGAGGTTTCCAGCCGGCTTTCAACAGCTCGCCAATTGATTTGGCTTCTTCTAACATTGCCGCCAGGCCACTGATAGGATCAGCTGCTCCATTCACCCATGCATCCTGGTGATTGCCGCGTATTACCCATTCATCAGGAAATTTTGACCCTTCTATTTTTGCAATCACATCATAACAGGGAACGATGTCCCAATTGAAAGCAACTTTTAAATGAACGGTTGTTTTGCCAGGGCCAATGTGATAGGCGAAAGGTAATCCACCATGCCAGTTGTCAGGAGCAATGGGTCCATCAAGCGCTTCAAGCAATGGAGTTGCATCATGATAGCTTATGGGCAATACCGGGATTTTTAAAAGACTTGGCGCTTGTAACCTATCGAGTCTCTTTGCATTTTCTGTAGCGCCAATCCCCGGTGTTAAAGGGTCTCCGGGATTAATCACCATATCCATAATGGAGCCTCTTTGTACTCCGTATTCGTTTTTAAAAGCTCCTTTCGGATAAACGTCACCGGCAAAGTATCCATCATCCATCGGGTCACTATAAATAATGCAACCAATAGCGCCATGTTCCTGGGCTACCTTAGGTTTTGTGCCTCTCCAGCTATGGCCATATTTGGCAATTACAATTTTTCCTTTTACATCAATACCCATTTTATCAAGCACTTCATAATCCGCAGGCAAGCCATAATTTACAAACACCAAGTCTGCAGTTACATCACCGTCAGCACTATAGGCATTGTATGTGGGTAGTTGTCCTGCTTGTCCGCTTGTGGCATCTTCTTTCAAAGCCGGCTCTTTTAATATTGCTTTGTAAGATGTAGGAGAAGTCATTTCCAGGACTCTTATTTTTGGAGTAGGAAACAACACGTGAAAGGTTTCAATCTTTGCATCCCAGCCCCATTGTTTGTAAAGGCTTAAAATATATTCTGCATTCTCTTTACTGCCGGGAGAACTTATGTGGTGGGGCTTTGCAGAAAGTCTTTTGATATTTACTCCAATATTTTCTTTACTTAAATTCTTATCGAATGTTGATTCAAGATTCAATTGTTTCTCAACATTTTTTTCATAGAAGCCCGTGATGTTTTTTGTTTGGGCAAATGATGTTTGGATAATAAAAAGTAATAAAAACGTAATTGAGAATTTATTCATTTTTAAAAAATTTTATTAAAATTATGTTTAGGAAAATCGAAAATTCTATTTACTTAGTTTCCCTTCTATTTGAGAAAATATTAAAACGATCGTTGGTTATAAATTACTTTGCTTTTCATCCAGATAATAAACTACTTGCGAATGTATCCCCTCAAAATTATTCATCATTTTGATCATGGTGGATTTTAGATTTTTCAAGTCGATTGCGACTGGTTTATTTATTGAATATTTTACTTTTGCATTGATTGTATTAGTACCAACATATGCATATCTAAATCCAAACGAACATTTATCTAAATCGTCAATCTCTTTTATTATTTCCTCTACTGCATCGTCACCCTTTAAGTATTCATCCTCCAACTTTTGTCATAGTTGATATAACTTCTTTCCAAAAAGGGTTTAAGGCTCTTCCACAAAGTCATTAACGAATGTTCTTTTACAAAGCCAACTTCATCAGAAGCAATCATATCATTCAAAATATTATAGTATCTTAAAGTGTCTTTGATAATTATTTCAAGATAATGCCTAAATAAAAATAAAATTGGATAGATTTTACTATCTAATTTTAGCCAATCTATGTCTTCATCTGCAAGTAAGCTTTCTAAAAGTTCTTTTGATGCTTTTCTATAACCTTCTATAATCAAAAATTGAGAATGTTCGTTATTTATTCCTTGTCTTCTATTTATTAAAGAATATTCATAATTACAACCATCATTTGTAATAAACAGTTTATCTTCTTTTTGAGGTGGCCCTATCTGTAATTCTTCTTCTTTCAAGTTTCAGTTTTTATTTTAACGATTTATTCATATTCATACTTAAACAGTCTTTTAATGCGATTCTTACTAATTATTTTTTTTTCAATAATTAAATTTTTGTCGTTGTATTTATAATATGTTTTTTCATCTTGCTCCATAACCTTATGTTCTTGAAGATTGAAATATGTTGACAATTCCTCTATTAAATTCCCTTGAGAATCAAATTTTCTTTTTACTCCGGCATTAGGTGATATTCGAGTAGGAATACGGTCTAAAACATTTCCCTTTTCATCTAGATTAAATATATTTAATCCATTGAAAATTAAATTTCGATTATCATCGTATTTATATTCAAATGGTTTGGATATTTCATAAGACATTGTCACACCGGAAGGAAGGTAATCAGAACTATCTTTTCTCAAAATTATTTGTCCATCATCTCCATATTTATACTCCATATATAGACAACTTATGGGCAAGTTCTCTAAGGTTCGACAAGTTGAAATGAGATTACCGTTATTATTGTATGCATATTCGTATATGACCGGAGAGAATAGCCGCCCGTTTTCCTCATGAGATATTTCTATTTCTTTTTTTAGTTTACTAAAACGGTTATATTCCCTATAAATGGTGTCAGTGTATCCGGCATATCTATAGGTATGTATAGATCCTCGCGGTGAGAGAAATAATTTCCCTTTTATAGCCTTACCTCCTGTCCATTCGATAATATAACGAGGTGTGAGCAGTTTAACATTAAGTCCTTTATCATTAAAGAATTTAATTGTTTCAATTCTCTTCCAATCTGGATTCCCCAGTGTATCAAGTTCGACTCTTGTTTCCGTAATTTTATGTACATGGTTATTCTCCAGAATCTTACTTTCATGAATTAGCTCATCGTGATAATTAAAATTTTTGTTTCTTGTACATGTAGAGAATAAAAAAGTAAAAAAAATTAGGATATTAAGGTTTAATAACTGCTTCATAAGTTGTTCCATTCAAATATACATTTATCCATTAATTCACAGGCTAAAACTCAATCAATGAACTTCAATCAATATACATTGTTATGATTGTTCAATTATTTTTTATAAATAGAAGTAAAACCTAAAAAAATATTTGATTATCTTATTTAAAAAATTCAGGATTCATTTTATTCCATTGCGTTGCATCCTGGTAAACTTTTGCTATAGCAAGTATCGTTGCTTCATCATATAACTTACCAACCAGCGTAATACTTGTCGGTGTATGTTCTTTATTAAAACCGGTAGGCATGCTGATTGCAGGGTGCCCGGTTAAATTAGTTATTGCCGCCTGGTTGCCCACCCATGTAGGGCAAATGATAACATCATATTTTTCTATCACTTCATTTACTTTTTGCATTAGCTGGTACCGGTGCCTGTTAGCATTGATATATTCTATCGCGGGAATAAATCGGGCAGCCCTAAAATAGTTGGGCCATTCCCCTTTGCCTTGCCTCGTCATTCTATCATCAAGGCCTGTTCTTGTAAAGCCATCAAAAGCAGCAGCACTTTCAGAACCTAGTACAATGCCGATTATATCAAAATTATAAATGCCTGAATCAGGAAAATCAACAGGTATTAATTGCGCTCCTGCTTTCCTGAAAACATCAAGTACGGCATCTTCATTTCCCAAGGTATCTTTTTTGCCGAAATAATTTTTGGCGTAAGCTATTTTCATTTTTGATAAATCCGCTTTGCCGGTATAGTTAAAAGGCATGTTTACGGCAGCAGCGTCGAGTCCATCAGTACCGTGTAAATAATTAAATACAATTGCTGCATCTTCTGCACTGCGACAAATTGGTCCCGCCTTATCGAGGCTCCAGCAAAGCGTCATGGCTCCGCTACGGCTTACTGAACCGAAGGTTGGACGCAACCCTGTTCCGCCACAGACAGTTGATGGAGAAATAATAGACCCGTATGTTTCGGTTCCAATTGCAAATGGCACAAGTCCTGCAACCGTGGCTGCCGCCGAGCCTGCGGAAGAGCCGCTCGAACCCTCCAACATATTCCATGGATTTTTTGTGCGGCCGCCAAACCAATAATCATCCATGGCCAATGCTCCCAGGGTTAATTTTGCAATCAATACAGCGCCCGCTTCCTTTAATTTCGTGTACACGTAACTGTCATTATCTATTACCTGGTTTTTGTATGGTTGAGCACCCCAGGTTGTTTTGGTCCCTTTAACAGCGAACAAATCTTTTAAGCCATAAGGAATTCCGTGGAGCAAGCCACGGTATTTGCCTGCAGCAATTTCTTTATCTGCTTCTGCAGCCTCTTTCATCGCGATATCTTCAGTGAATGAAATAACACATTGAAGCGTATCACCGTATTTTTTCAGACGGTCAATAAAAAACTTTGTGAGTTCAACTGAACTTATCTTTTTATTTTTTATTAGTGACGCCAGTTGGGGAATCGAATAAAATGCAAGTTCCATCCTATTGGTAGGAAGATTTATTCCAGCGAGGACATCAAATTTTACCGGAACTTGTGTTTTATTGAGATTCATATAAGGCAGCAAAGGGCTTTCTGCCATCATCATAGGTATAGCATTATCTAAAGAGTACCGATGCATTTTATCATATTCCTTTACCCTGTTTTGCACAGATCCTAAGAGCGAATCTTCTTTAGCTTCGGTAAAATGAACACTGATAATTTTTTCTGTAGAACGGATGTCCGAAATTGTTATACTATCCTGTGAAAAACACAAAGAGGGTAATAGGATTAAAAGAAAGCAGTACTTCATGGTAAAAAATTAGGTTATTTAAAACTACTTATTTTTTTCTATCAATATATTAGCTTCGCTGAGACAATAGAAATAAATTCGACAGCAGCCTGGTTCGTTTTTAATTAATTTGTTGCTCCTTCTTCCGCAGCTTCTGAAATTTCATTTTTTCTAATGAACCATGCAATAGTAAATGTGGGAATAAAATCAAGGCCGGGAGACATTTCTTCAAGAAAAGAAAATATTCCACCCAAAACACCCATTTTTCTGCCGAACATGAAATAAAATAAAATACCTGAAATAGGAGCCCATATCAAATCTTCGGCTTCGCCAAAAAATGGGAGCAGGTAGCTTGTGCATCCTATGAGATCAAGTATTATACATATTGTAAGGCTGGGTAACAGGCGTTTTTTCAATTATTAGCTATTAAATGTTATATTATGTATGATAATGAAGTTGAGACTAAAGTTGCATTTTTAAATTCGCTTTTTGTTTAACTGTTAAGTTTGTGTTTTCTCCTTGCCTTCAGGCTGAATTGTCTTACCTTCGCACACTTAAAAAAATCGGCTATCGTTTATAATAAATATAAGGCCGAAAATAAAAGAATATGGAAATAAGAAACATCGCTATTATAGCTCACGTTGACCATGGTAAAACTACACTGGTTGATAAAATATTACACAGTACCAACATTTTCCGTGATAACCAGGAAACTGGTGAACTTATTATGGACAGCAATGATCTCGAGAGAGAGCGGGGAATTACCATATTTAGTAAAAACGTTTCAGTTACGTATAAAGGCGTAAAGATTAATGTAATTGACACACCTGGTCACAGCGATTTTGGTGGCGAGGTTGAGCGGGTTTTAAAAATGGCGGACGGTGTTCTTTTATTGGTTGATGCGTTTGAAGGCCCAATGCCTCAAACCCGGTTTGTTTTACAAAAAGCATTACAACTTAATCTCCACCCAATAGTTGTTATCAATAAGGTTGACAAACCAAATTGCCGTCCTGATGAAGTGCATGATGCCATTTTTGAATTATTCTTCAACCTTGATGCAACAGAAGAGCAACTTGATTTCCCAACAATATATGGTTCCAGTAAGAATGGCTGGATGAATACTACTCTTGCAGAGACTGATAATATTTTTCCATTGCTTGATACCATACTTGAAAAGGTACCACCACCAGCAACACCTGAAGGTACTTTGCAAATGCAGATTACCTCACTTGATTATTCTTCTTTCTTAGGAAGAATAGCGGTGGGCAAAGTGGCAAGAGGAACTATTAAAGAAAATCAGCCATTATCACTAATGAAGTTAGATGGTACTATTCAAAAGAGCCGGGTTAAAGAATTATATATTTTTGAAGGATTGGGCAAAAAGAAAGTAACCGAAGTTTCCGCGGGTGATATCTGTGCTGTTGTTGGTATTGAAGGTTTCAACATTGGTGAAACGCTTGCTGATTTTGAAAATCCTGAAGCATTGCCAGTTATTAGTGTAGATGAGCCAACTATGAACATGCAGTTCAGTATTAATAATTCTCCTTTTTATGGTAGGGATGGCAAGTTTGTTACATCGCGTCACCTGAAAGACAGGTTGGAAAAAGAATTGGAAAAAAATCTTGCTCTTCGGGTGAGCTCAACCGATAGTGCCGAAAGTTTTATGGTATATGGAAGAGGCATTTTGCACCTTAGCATTCTTGTGGAAACTATGCGCCGTGAAGGATATGAAATTACCGTTGGCCAGCCGCAGGTAATTACAAAAATTATTGACGGCAAAAAATGCGAGCCTTATGAAAACCTTGTTGTAGATGTTCCTTCAGAATATAGTGGAAGAGTAATCGACCTGGTTACGCAGCGTAAAGGTGAAATGCTGATTATGGAAAGCAAGGGCGATATACAGCATCTTGAATTTGAAATTCCTTCACGCGGATTAATAGGATTGCGCTCCAACATGCTTACCAATACTGCTGGCGAAGCTGTAATGGCTCATCGTTTCCTGGAGTACAAACCTTGGAAAGGATTTATTCCTGGAAGAAGCAATGGTGTGTTGATCTCTAAAAACCAGGAGAGAACAACAGGATATTCTATAGATAAATTGCATGACAGGGGATCGTTTTTTGTAGATCCGGGAGAAGAAGTTTATGCAGGGCAAATAATTGCAGAACATATTAAGCCAGGAGATTTGGTTGTAAATGCAACAGAGCCGAAAAAACTCACTAACCACCGTGCAAGCGGTACTGATGATGCTTCGCGCATTGCGCCTAAAACACAAATGAGCCTTGAAGAATGTATGGAATATATTCAGCAAGACGAGTGTATAGAAGTAACGCCTAAGGCGATTCGCATGCGCAAAGTGATTCTGAATGAAGATGAAAGAAAGAAAACGCAAAAATCACAACAAGTAGAAGCGGTTTAATATCAAAGTATTATTGCTGTTATAAGCACCAGGCTGGTAATAAAAATTTTGATCATAACTTTGCAGGAGTCAATTGAAAAAAATTCTCATTATATTATTTTTTATAAGCAGTTCCCTCTTATGCAAAACAAATGCAAAGGCCCAGTGTTCCATTTGCTCAAAATCCGTTCAGCAAATGGGTGAAAAACCGGCAAAAGGATTTAATACCGGAATTATTTATATGATGCTGGTACCTTACGTTGCGATTGGAGTAATTGGTTATAAATGGTGGAAGAGCAATCGGGTATTATGAGAGTCTATTAGGAATAATTTGCCGCGAAATTATAAATATTAAAATCCTCTTTTAAAAGAGCTTCCGATAATTCTTTTTTTAGTTGTTCTTTGTCAATATTTTTCATTTTTCCTGCCTGTATTATTGACCAGGCTTTTTCGAAGCTGAGGTCTTTTTTTTTAGTTTCACTGAAAGACTTATTCTGATCTAATATTTTTTTATAGAGTTCATGGATCCCTTTTTTTTGCGAGGCAACTGCTTTGAGCACCGGTATTTCTGTTTTTGATCTACTAAAAACCGGCGCCAGCATTTGAGAGAGAGTGTTAAAAAAACTATCTGCATCCGGCCTGTCGTATTTATTTACCACAAAGATGTCCGCTATTTCCATCAGCCCCGCTTTCATTGTCTGTATTATGTCTCCACTTTCCGGAACAAGCACTACCACAGTTGTATCGGCAAGGGCGGCGATGTCAACTTCGCTTTGCCCTACTCCCACGGTTTCGATAATAATGTAATCGAAGCCAGCTGCCTTCATCACATCTGAGATTTCAATTATTTTTGGATGAAGCCCACCCAGTGACCCTTTACTTGCCAATGAACGAATAAAAACATCGGGATGATTGTACCAATCACTCATTCGTATCCTGTCGCCAAGGAGTGCTCCTTTGTTAAATGGAGAGGATGGATCAACACACAATACACCCACTTTTTTTTGCTCTAAGATCATCTCCGCAATCAATGCATCGGTTATGGAACTTTTGCCGGAACCTGGCGCACCGGTTATACCAATAATCTTTGCAGTAGAAGAAGGCAGTTGCCTCAAAAAATGCTCATATCCTTCCATTTCATTTTCTATTAATGAAATGATTCTTGCAATAGAACGAAAATCCCCCTGCTTCAAAAGTTGTAACTGATTATTCCATAAGTTCATCAGGTTGTATATTTAATGTAACATTCCCTTTACGATGTAAGATAGCTAAAGCATACTTTTGCCGTGCAAAGAGAAACACTATCTATATTTTTGTTCACCAGGTTATAACTTCATTAAATGAAAATATTAAATTACTTTAAAGAATCTTTTCGCAGAAAAAAAGCAAGGAGAATTACCGGGGAATATCCATTTAAAATAGATTCATTTGAGTTAAAAACTGAAGGCAAAATAGATTTTGCGAATTGGGATAATCCGCTTGCCCCTCATAGAATTGTCAGCCAGGAGATGGTTGATTTTTTTAAAAAGTTTATTAAGACAGGGGATTTAGTAATAGATATTGGTGCTAATATAGGAGATACAACTGTTCCTATGGCATTAGCTGCGGGCAATTCAGGCATAACATTAGGGTTTGACCCGAATCCTTATGTATACAAAATACTTGAAAAAAATGCCTCGCTCAATAAGCACAAGCAAAACATCATTCCTCTTCTTTATGCCATATCAGAAAAAGACGAAGATTTCTATTATATATCGTCTGAAGCTTCTTTTGCTAATGGAGGTATATCCCCCACTGTAAACAGCATGCATGGAAAATTTGTTTATCCAGGTAAAATCAAGGGGGTTAATTTACTTGCATATCTCGAAAAAAATTATCCTGAAAATCTAAAAAATTTTTCTTTCATAAAAATTGACACGGAAGGGTATGATAAGGAAATTATAAAATCAATACCAGACCTTATTAAAAAATATAAACCGACAATAGTTGCTGAGAGTTTTGGCAAAAGTACCCCGGAAGAAAAAATAGAGTTGTATAATGTAATTGAAAAGCATGGCTATGAAATATTCTATTTTGAAGACTTCGACATAAATGCCGAAATCATAAAACTTGAGAATAGTGAAGATATCACCAAATGGAAAAAAACTATTAATATATACGCAGTGCCTTCTGCCTAAAATTTCGTAATTATAATTTTGTCTAAGGCAGAAAATTTAAGTTTTCGGTGTTTTCATTAGGTGATAATTTCTAAAACCACCAATTTGCTTTCCCCTCAAAAACTTATTTTCGATATAGCTCAGGATTCTATATTTCAATTTATCGTGTTTATGGCTGGTTACTCCTTCCTTGTCAGGATAAAACTGATCTTGCCAGTCGAATTTTTCTATAAACTTTTTCATTGTTTCCGGGTGGGTTTCTGTAAAAAGACTAAGTTTACTCAGGTCACCATAGTTAAACATTTTAGGCTCGTGTTTAAATATTGAAGAAGCTTTTTCATCTCCCCTCATGTGTGTTTCAAATGATAATCTCTTTTTTTGCATAAGCCCCGGAGGCCTTACCCATCCATAATGATAAACAAATGCATCTACCTCAGCTACCTTAAGTTTAAATGTATTTTCTTTTTGAAAATAACTATTTCCATCAAAACCAGGGATACGTCTGAAAGACTGAGCATCACGCCAGGAGTGTATATCAGGGTTATTACGAATAATCCTTATTTCCCTTGGATACCATTTATGAGAAACGATGAAATGGGAATAATCACCCCAGAAATGAGTGTAATTAAAAAGTAATCCTTCTACTTCTTTTTTATTTAAAACTGCTGCACATTTTCGTTTAATCGCAGGTAAATATTTTTCATGTATTACTTCATCACTTTGTAAATAAAAAAGCCAGTCACCTTTACAATGTTCCTTTGCGATATCTGTCTGGTGCGCATATTCGCTTCCTGCAGCATATTTTTCAAGATCCCATTCGGTATGAATAATTCTTATTTTATCAGATTTTATTTTTTGGATTTCTTCCTGGGTACGATCATCCGAATCGCAATTGCCCAAAGCAATTACAAATTCATCCACAATAGGTAAAATGGATTCAATAGAAGCTTTTACGGGATAATATAATTTAGTGGCATTTCTTACGAAACTGAATCCACTTATGCGCATACGCTTTTTAATTTGTTGTTCGTTTCAAATGTAAAATAAAAATTATTGTAAATACCCATCATTACTTCCAACCATTATTTTATTTTCGGGGTTATAAACACCTTTGTAAATTTGCAGATGCTAAACACGTAGTCTATGACCAACTTTGTGCCTATATTTCCCTTATCAGTTGTTGTATATCCGGGCGAAGATTTAAATCTTCATATTTTTGAGCCAAAGTATAAACAGCTTATTAACGAATGTCATCAGCAAAAAAAGCCATTTGGAATTCCGGTTGTTATTGAAAGTAAAATGAATGAATTGGGCAGCCTCGTGGAGATAACGGAAATCTCAAAGCTATATGAAAACGGAGAAATGGACATTAAGACTAAAGGTAAAAGCATCGTTAGGCTGCTGGAAGTAATAAAAGACGTGCCCGGTAAATTATATAATGGAGCGATAGTAAGTTATCTTGAAAACCAGGAGCATGGTAACAGGATACTGATGGATAAAGTTATACTGGCAATCAAAGAACTTCACAAGTTGCTAAATGTAACAAAATCGTTTGCGAAGGGTGATGAAGATTTATGGAGTTACGATGTTGCGCATCATGCGGGCCTTACGCTCGAAGGCGAATATGAACTGCTTTCAATTATGAACGAATTGCAAAGACAGGAGTACTTAAAAAGGCACCTGGCAAAGGTGTTGCCTGTAGTTGCCGAAATGGAATCTTTAAAAGAAAAAATTAAATTGAACGGGCATTTTAAAAACCTGAGTGCTTTTAATATTCCATAATTTTTTTCAATTATTACCGGTTATTGTATTTCCTGATCAAACCTGAAAAATAATATATTGAACGAATCAACTCTTTGTTTTGATTTTGGGAATACCCGGTTTAAATGTGGTTACTTTGATGGTGACCGGCTTTCTGAGGTAATTCATTTGGAAGATAGCGCCGCCGAAACTATTATAGCAATTTTAGACAAGCTCAAACCTGTAAAAACTATTCTTTCATCAGTGATAGCACACGATGTGGGCATAGAAAAAATCTTATCGGAAAGATCCCGGTTTCATAAACTGGATTCAAATAGTAAATTACCTTTCTCTACACCTGTGGGGAAGCCTGAAACCATAGGCTCTGACAGGCTCGCCCTTGCGGCTGCGGCCGTTCATTTTTATCAAGGAGAAAATAATTTGGTTATAGGATTAGGATCGTGTATCACTTATAATTTCATAAATAAATTCAATCAATTTTTGGGAGGAAGTATTTCACCTGGCATGGAAATGCGTTTCAAAGCGATGAATTATTACACGGCCAAGCTTCCACTAATAAGCCCGGATTGGAACTTTCCATTGATAGGTTATGATACACGCACCAATATGTTAAGCGGGGTTTTATTGGGGTTGGCAGTAGAAATTGACGGAATTATTGATAAATACTCGGAAAAGTTCAGCAACTTTAACGTGCTTTTAACCGGGGGTGACACCACCTATTTTGCCCATCTGCTTAAAAATAAGATATTTGCCGACCCCGATCTGATCTTTAAAGGACTCTATGCAATTAGCGAACAAAATCATGAAACCAAAATTTAAACTTACCTGCTTATTGGTGGCTGCTTTCCCGCTGTTTTGCTTTGCCCAGGAAAACTCGCCTTATTCACGTTATGGAACAGGCAACCTGGTTCCTGAAGGAAATATTCTTAATAGGGGAATGGGAGGTATATCAGCAGGATTTACTGATCCGGTTACTATTAACAATGTTAACCCTGCTTCATACAGTAATATCATATATACGACACTTGATGTAGGAGTTGAATATGATGGAAGGGTTATAAAAAGCCAAAACCCATTGGGAAGCTTTAAGTCGAATAATGGAATCATCTCCTACCTGCAGGTAGCCTTTCCTTTGTTGAGTGATAATAAAAAGGCAGAAAAAAACAAAACCTCCTGGGGCCTTGCTTTTGGATTAAAACCTATAAGCAAGATAAATTATAAAATAAATTCAGTAACGCGTACATCTATTGACAGTATTGCAGCCCTTTACGAGGGAAGCGGGGGTATCAACGAAGCTTTTATCGGCACTGCGCTTAGAATAAAAAATTTTAGTATCGGTTTTAATACAGGTTATCTTTTTGGAGGAAAAGATTATGATACTAAGCTTATTTTTATTGATTCTGTTCAATACTACAAAGCTAATTACAGCACTACAACACGATTTGGAGGTGCTTTTTTAAATGCCGGCATTCAGTATGGCGTAAAAATTAAAGGAGGTATTTTAAGATTTGGCGCTTATGGTAACCTTCAGCAACAATTTACTGCCACAAAAGATAATTCGGTGAACACATTCGATTATGACGCGAGTACCGGAAGCGTTAATAAAATAGACAGTGTATATGAAAACATTGGACAAAAAGGAAAAGTACAGTTACCGGCAACTATAGGCGGAGGCTTCACGATCGAGAAAGAACATGTATTATTGGGAGCAGATATTGAAACAACTAATTGGGATAATTATCGGTTTTTTGGCCAGAAAGATCTTGTAAAAAACAGTTGGCTGGGTAAGTTCGGGATTCAATATTTCCCCTCTCCGAATGGTTCGCCAAAATATTTCAATAACGTAAGATACAGAGCCGGATTTTCTTTTGGTAAAGACTATATAGTTGCAGATAATAATTTGCCTTTATATACAGTAAGTGTTGGGGGAACTTTCCCGCTTAAATTACGTCATAGCTTTTACGATTATCAATATAGTTTCATGAACATTTCCCTGGAATATGGAAATCGTGGAAATAACAGTAACAACATTAAAGAAAACACTTTTAAAGTAGGCGTCGGCTTTTCATTAAGCGACAGGAACTGGTTTGTCAGGCGTAAATTCAACTAATTTTGTTTTAAAATGAAGAATGATTTATAGCAATTTTCATAAAAACTTTTTTAAGGCAGCTCTCATAATGTGCTGCTTTTTTATTTCGGCTTGTGAAAATTCTTTGGACCAGATAAACGAGATTACTTCTAAAAGAATTGGAGTTGAAGAGGCCAAGCAGGTGGATATAATATATAGTCTTGGCGCGAAAACCAAGGCAAGGCTTACTGCTCCCATCATGTTACGCCACCAGGACAGTATTCCTTATATTGAATTTACAAAGACCCTTCACACAGACTTCTATGATGATTCATTACATATCGAAAGTAAGTTGAATGCACATTATGGAAGATATATGGAAACAGAAAGCAAAGTTTTTTTAAGGGATAGTGTAGTAGTTTTCAATATTAAAGGAGATACGCTTTTTTGTGATGAATTATATTGGGATCGGGCAAGGACAGGCCAGGAATTTTACACTGACAAACCTGTACGCATAAGAACAAGAACACACATTCTCGATGGTGATGGATTAGATGCACCACAGGATTTTAAAACATGGCATCTTATAAATGGCAGGGGAATTGTGAGAATACCGGCATCAGAATTTCCTGAATAAAGCAATTGTAATTTCAACTATTGGAATTAAAATATGTTACTAAAGTATATAGTGAATCAATTTAAATCTTAACAAATAAAACAATAACAATGATAAGAAATGCAACAGCCATTTGGCAAGGAACTGGTAAAGAAGGAAAGGGAACATTAAGCACGCAAAGTACTGTGCTTGATAAAACTCAGTATTCGTATAAATCAAGATTTGAAGAAGGGCCGGGAACCAATCCCGAAGAGCTTATTGCCGCAGCGCATGCAGGATGCTTTACAATGAAGCTGAGCTTCGTATTGCAGGAAGCTGGCTTTACCGCAGACGAAATTGAGACCAAATGCGATATTACTTTGGCAGATGGTGCTATTACAAAATCCCATCTTGTAGTAACAGCAAAAGTCCCGAATATAAGTAAGGAAAAATTTGAGGAAAGAGCAATAAATGCAAAACAAAATTGCCCTGTTTCAAAATTATTGAATGCAGAGATTTCTATGGAAGCTACACTAAGCTAATGTATATTAAAAAGCAACTTCAGGAAACCGAAGTTGCTTTTTAATTTTAATACGGTACGGTTAAGATATTAAGAAGGCACACTCTCTTCAATTGCTTTTAATAATTGTACTTCGCAATTAATTCTTACGTCATCACTTACTAATACTCCACCTGTTTCCAATGCTGTATTCCAGGTAAGCCCCCAATCTTTACGGTCGATTTTTCCATTAATGCTGAAACCTGCCTTCTCATTGCCCCATGGATCTTTCATTACACCGCCAAATTCTACGTCTAATTTTATTCGCTTGGTAATTCCTTTAATGGTTAGGTCGCCGTATAATTCATAGCTGCCATCATTATCAACATTTTCATAAGTGTTGGCAACAAAAGTGATTTCTTTGTGATTTTCAGCATCAAAAAAATCTGCACTTGCCAAGTGTTTGTTCCTGTCTGGGCTGCCTGTATTAATGGAAGCGGGGTTTAGCCAAAAATCGATTTCGGCAGTCATAAAATCATCGCCTGTTGTATAAACGCTTGCCTCGAATTCTTTAAAAACCCCTTTTACATTGGTAATCATCAAGTGTTTTATTTTGAATCCAACTTCTGAATGTGAGGGATCGATAACCCATTTTGTTTTTTCCATTGTTTTGTTTTTTATTAATTATTAATAACCTGAGTTCGGGTTAAAAAAACCATTGTGAATATTCGATGTAAAAAGAACGCCCAGGAAATTAATAATAATGCCTATCGCGGCAAGTCTTGTTGCAAATCCAAAAATGAGGAAAAGCGCTCCAAAGGACTCTATCATAATCACGAGGAATGCAACAATCCATGGCAGTCCTGCTCCTCCTGTTAAGAAGCCCATTGTCCCGGTAAAACCATATCCGCCAAACCATCCCAACAATTTTTGTGCAACGTGCGGAAATACTACAATACCTGCTGCCAGTCGGGCTATTAATGCATAAACGTTTGTTGGGTTTGTTGCTAATAATTTTTTCATTTTGATTTTTTTGTTTGGTAGTTTTTGCTATTTTTTTGAGTTGAATATTATTGATGTAAAAAGAGTTTTTCTTTTTCTCTTCTGACTTTTGGAAATTTAGCCAGCCAGTCATTTGCTGTATCCCTGTAACCCAGGGGGAGAAGTGTAATACTACCCAAGCCTTTTTCTTTCAAACCAAGCAATTCATCTAATGCGGCATTATTGAAACCTTCCATCGGCGTAGCGTCTACCCTTTCTTCGGCGGCAGCGGCAATAGCGGTTGCAAAGGCGATGTAAGATTGCCTTGCTGCCCAATCAAAATTTTCTTCTTGTGGCCGGGCGGCGATGCTTAATAAAATATTTTTAAAATCTTTCAGAGACTCCGCTGAAATATTTCTTGTAGAGGCTGTAAGATTTACATAATCGTCTACATGATCGGGAGTTATTTTATTCCAGGCAGCAAATACCAAAAGATGAGAGCAGTCAATTATTTGTTGCTGGTTATTTGCAATAGGTAAAATTTGTTTTTTAATTTCTGCGTTTTTTATAACCAGTACGGTATATGGTTGTAACCCCATTGATGAAGGAGCCAATCTTATTGCTTCAAGGATCCTTTCAACTTTTTCTTCAGGCACTTGCTCGCCATTCATTTTTTTAGAAGCGTAGCGCCATTCTAATGCATTTAATAATTCCATTTTATTTCTCCTTTATTTTCATTGTGTAAATTTTTCCAACCCGCTGCTCCATCAAAATTATTTTTCATGCTTAATTGAATCAGCAAAAGCTGCATGTTTTCTAATGTTCTGCTTGTTGATAAATTGCCTGCTACAACAGGATTGAAGCCTGCTGTCTTCACTATATCTTCAACAATTTGCAGGGCCTCTGCACTATTACCTGCTATAAAAGCATCTGTTTGTTTGCCATCTATTACAGGTGTATAAAAGTCAGCCGCGAATGTTGTATTGAAAGCCTTTACCACTCTTGAATTGGGTAAAAGTTTTTGAAATTCTTCAGCGGCGCTTGTATCAGCTGTTGTTGTTAATCCATCATAATTTTCATTTAGCGGATTGGCTATGCTGATTACAATTTTTTGATTCGCTACGTCTTTTATTTTTTTTGCCAGATCTTTTTCTGCTGCATATGGAACAGCGGAAATAATGATGTCTGCTTCCCAGCAACCGTTGAAAGAACAATCAATGCCCTCTATATCTGTAGCAGGATTTGCTTTCTTTACTTCAGTAATAAGTTGCTTTGTCTTATCATGATTTCTGCTGTTTAGCAATAACCTGTAATTACCTTTTGACAAACTTTTAGCAATAGCGGATCCCATCTTACCGGTAGCTCCAATTATTATTATAGTTTGTTTTATTATCATCATTGTTTTATAATATGAAGCAAAATTACGATGACATAATGCCGCCGTCCATTGCGTTCACGCAATAAAAAGCATTGACTTAGATCAATGTTTTTTGTAAAAAATGAATGAGTATTACTTTTTCTCTAACAGCTTGCGCCTTGTACGGCTAAGGGTTTCAGGCTGAAGGCCCATGTAAGAAGCTATCATATGCTGGGGTACACGCTGCACAATATTTGGATAGGCATTATTAAAAGCAAGGTAGCGTTCTTCTATTGTCATGCTATTTATCGCGTTCAATCTTTTTTGCATGGCAATGTAAGCTCCTGTTATCTGCAATCTTGTAAATGTTTCATATTTGGGTACATTCTGTAATAATTCCTCATGGGCTGCTTTGTCTATGATTACCAACTCGGAATCTTCCAGAGCATCTATATTATAAGTAGCAGGTTCTCCTGTAAGAAAGCTATACATATCAGAAATTGTCCAACCCTCTAATGCAAATTGAATAATGTGTTCAGCCCCGTTATCATCTACGGAATATGCTCTCAGTGCGCCTTTCTCTACAAACGAACTTTTTTTACAAACGTCACCTGCCTGGAGGATATATTGCTTTTTTCTTAGCTTTTTAGGGGTGAGATAGTTTTTGATAATTTCCTCTTCCTCCTTTGTAAGTTTAATTTTTTCATTAAAGTTCCTGAAGAATAATTCGAACATGCTAATATTATTAATTCATTTTATTAACACAAAGATGCAAAATAACCGGCATTTGATAATTGCAATAGTATAGTACTGACGCACCTTTCATTTCCCCTCAAATTAATTTTTCATTAATTTAATTAAACGTTTGTTTAATTTCAAACAAACGTTTAACTTTGCGCCTCGAAAATAAAATGGACGTAAAAGAAACTATATTATCGACCGCTATGCAACTCTTTGGTCAAAAGGGTTTTGAAGGCACATCAATAAGGGAAATTGCGAAAGCGGCAGATGTAAATCTTGCTATGATCAATTATTATTTTGGTTCAAAAGAAAATCTTTTTGAGAAAGTGGTGGAATATAAAGCCTCCTTCTTAAAAGGAATTTTTGAGGAAATGGAAAATTCACCTATTTCACAAATAGAAAAAATTGATAAAATAATAAGCAGCTATATTGAAAGAATGTTTTCCAGCCCGCAGTTTCATCACTTGTTACACAGGGAGTTGTCGCTTCATCAACGGCCTCAAATGCATGAAGCTATCATCGACATTTTACTTAAGAATGTTGTTACCATAAGATCAGTCATACAAAAAGGCATCGAATTTGGTGAGTTCAAAACTGTGGATCCCGAATTAACCATTGCCACTTTAATTGGTACAATTAATCATTTGCTCATTTCGGAAACGTTGTGCAGAAAGTTGCTACATAAGAATAAGGATTTTAATCCTTTTCATAGTAAAAAATTTAAAGATCGGGTGGGCGAACATTTAAGGCAGTTAATGCGTTCTCACTTGTTGTTAAATAATTAACCTGTTAAAAGACAATAATGAACTGGAAAGTCTACCCATGGAAGTTTAATAAAATGTTGGGTGCAGCAATTTTATTTGTAGCAGTTGGCTTCGCCCCTTTAATGCTGCAGGCGCAGGATGTAAGAACAATTACAATGCAGGATGCAATTAATCTTAGCATAAAAAACAGCAAACAATTGCAGGCGTCAACCGCACGCAATGAACAGGCTGCAGGAGCTTTGAAAGAAGCGCAGGATAACAAACTTCCTAACGTGAACCTGAGTGGTTCTTATCTTAGGCTTACCAATCCTAGTGTAGCACTTAAAACAAAAGCTTTCGGAGGTTCTGATAGTTCAGGAAACGGCAGCAGCCCATCTGTAAACCAGGCAATGTATGGTATTGTAAATATCTCCCTTCCGATTTATGCAGGGGGTAGAATACGGTATGGGATAGAATCAGCAAGGTACCTGCAACAGGCTACCATGTTGGATGCCGAAAATGATAAAGAAGCTATTATTCTAAACACTATAAACGCATATATTAATTTATATAAAGCAGGTGCGACCGTAAATGTTGTAAGAGAAAATCTTCAACAATCCGCTCACCAGGATTCGGTTTTTTCCCGGCTCGAACAAAATGGATTACTTGCACGAAATGATCTCTTGAAATCACAACTCCAAACTTCCAACATTGAGCTCTCTCTATTAGATGCAGAGAACAACCGGAAGATTGCCAACGTGAATATGAATCTGATGCTTGGGCTTCCTGAAGGCACGATTTTAATTCCCGATTCTTCGAAGTTTGGGGAAACGATCAGCCTGAAAATACTGGAAGAATACGAGAATTTAGCACTGCAAAACCGGAAAGATATTTTGGCGCTTAAGTTTAGGCAAAAGGCCGCTACTTCGGGCATTGCCGCAGCCAAGGCTGAAATGTACCCTTCAATTGCGTTAACAGGGGGCTATATCGCCGCTGACGTTCCACATGTAATTAGCGTATACAACGCTGTGACTGCCGGGGTAGGGTTGCAATACAATCTCGGTTCACTTTGGAAAACAAAAGCAAAGATTGACCAGGCAAAAGCAAGAGAAAAGGAAATTATTGCTAATGGATTAGTGCTGGATGATGCCGTAAGGATCAGGGTTAACCAGGATTATGAAAATTTTCTGCTAAGTCAAAAGAAGATTGATGTCTATCAAAAAGCCGTTCTTCAGGCCACGGAAAATTACCGGATCACGAAAAATAAATATGATAACAGCCTCGTAAATACCACGGATCTGCTGGATGCAAATGTTTCACTTTTGCAATCAAAAATAAATCTTGCAGTTGCAAAAGCTGATGTATTGCTGGCGTATAACAGGTTGCTGGCAACCTCAGGTTTGTTATCAGCCCAATAAAAAATAAAGGATAAAAAGATATTTATGGAATCTAAAGACAAAGCCGTAACCATTTCTGCAAACACAGAATTGCCTGAAGAAAGTAATGGCAAACAAGTTTCCGAACCCAAAAAACGTAGTAAGGTTTTTCTTATAATTCTTATTGTGATGATAATAGCCGGAGGATGGTTTGGCATTTCAAAATACACCTACGCACAGCACCATGAAGACACGGATGATGCGCAGGTGGAAGCTGATATAAGCCCGGTAATACCAAGAGTGTCTGGTTACGTGAAAGAAGTGAGGGTTAAGGATAACCAGTTAATTAATAAAGGTGATACACTTTTGGTACTTGATGATCGAGATCTCAAATTAAATGTAGAACAAGCAGAAGCTGCCTTGGCAACTGCTAAAAGCAATGTTGTTGCTGCACGTTCCAATACAAATGCTGCACGTTCAGGAATAGCCAGTTCAAGAGCCGGTGTATCCACTGTGGATGCACAGATCGCCGCTGCACGAATAAACATAACAAGAACAACACAGGATTATAACCGCTATGCGAATCTTATCCAGGACCATTCTATAACACAGCAGCAATATGAACAGGCGCTTGCGGCTAAAGAGACTGCAGAAAAGCAGTTACAAATATTACAGGAACAAAAAAAGCAGGCTTCAACACAAACCGGCGTTGTTTCTTCGCAAACCAATGCAACTGCTCAATCTATTGGTGTTGCAGAAGCGATGGTAAAGCAGCGCGAAGTAGATGTGGAGAATGCAAAGCTTAATTTATCGTATACCGTAATTACAGCTCCGGAAGCGGGAAAAGGTTCAAGAGTGAATTTACAGGAAGGGCAACTTTTGCAAGCAGGGCAGTCCACATTTAGTATTGTTCACAACAGTGATTTATGGGTAGTTGCGAATTTTAAAGAAACGCAATTGCAAAAAATGGCTGTAGGCCAAAAGGTAATCATTCATGCGGATGCTTTTCCTAAACACGAGTTTGAGGCAACTCTTACTTCTTTTTCTCCTGCTACCGGCGCCGAGTTTGCTTTACTTCCTCCCGATAATGCAAGTGGAAATTTTGTAAAGGTTGTTCAGCGTGTTCCTGTAAAGATTGAATTTGTAAATCACGAGGATTCTCTGTTGAGCAGGCTCAGGCCGGGTATGAATGTGAATGTGGATGTTCACCTTAATTAGATTATTACACAAGAGAAAATAAGTTGTGTACCACGAAACCTCAAGGCCACGAAATGTCTCAGTGCTCTTAGCAACGTAGGGGGATAAGAATTAACTTTTTTATGCAACAGGAAAATTCTTTAGTGGAATATAGCTCACGGAGAGTAATAATAACAATTACCGCAATTTTATGTGCGTTGCTTGAAATTGTAGATACTACAATTGTAAATGTTGCCATTAACGATATGCGGGGTAACCTTGGGACCACGCTAACCGAAATAGGATGGGTAATTACAGCTTACGCAATTGGCAACGTCATTATTGTTCCTATGACGAGTTGGCTCTCGCAGCAATTTGGGCGACGAAACTATTTTGCGGCCTCGATTATGATCTTTACTGTATTTTCATTCTTATGTGGAAATGCCACCGGTATCTGGGAGCTTGTTATTTTTCGTTTTTTACAGGGAGTGGGCGGAGGAGCATTGCTGGTAACTTCACAAACAATTATAACAGAAAGCTATCCTATTGAAAAACGTGGTATGGCACAGGCAATTTATGGCCTCGGTGTAATCATTGGCCCTACACTCGGCCCGCCGTTAGGTGGTTATATAATCGATCATTTTAGCTGGCCTTATATTTTTTACATAAATATACCCCTGGGAATTGCCGCAACTTTACTTACGCTGCAGTTTGTGCGCAGCCCGAAATTTTCTGAAAAAACCTTAACCAAACATATAGATTTTTTAGGGATTGCCTTACTGGCTGTTGCAGTTGGTTCCCTGCAATATGTTTTGGAGAAAGGGCATGATGATGATTGGTTTAATGACACCACGATTATTCTGTTATCAGTGACTGCTGTGCTTGGCATATTCTTTTTTATATGGCGGGAACTTACTTATGATAATCCTATTGTGGAATTAAGAGTCTTAAAAAACGGGAACCTGCGGGTTGGCACTATCATGTCTTTTTTACTGGGATTTGGGTTATACGGGTCTACATTTATTATACCATTATACACTCAATCTACTCTTGGCTGGACTGCGCAGCAGGCTGGTATGTTGCTCATTCCTTCGGGTATCGCTACCGCATTCATGATGCCTGTTATAGGACGGCTTCTTCAACGGGGTGTAAAACAGCAATACCTGGTAGCGGGGGGCCTCATCACTTTTTTTCTTTATAGCTTGTGGGCCTACAAAGTACTTACCCCCGATACCGGCGCGGATAATTTTTGGTGGCTGTTGATAGTAAGAGGAGCAGGGCTCGGGCTTTTATTTATACCTATTACTACATTGGCGCTTTCTTCATTACACGGTAAAGAAATAGGCCAGGGCGCTGCTTTCACGGGAATGATGAGGCAACTTGGTGGCTCATTTGGCATAGCCATAATTACTACTTTTATCTCCACCCAGAATATGGTGCATAGGGTTGACCTGGTAAGCAAACTTGATGTCGGCAACCCTATGGTGCAACAAAGAGTAACAGCATTGCAAAGAAGCTTTATAAGTAAAGGAATGACACCTGATGTTGCTCTTAAAAGTGCCTACCAGGCGCTGGATCATGCAGTACTTAAACAAGCCTCGGTATTATCATATATGGACGTTTTCCTTTACCTGGGTGTGTTATTTTTGGTATTTGTGCCATTTGTATTATTAGTAAAAGGTAACAGGAAAAAGAAGATTGAACTTGCGGAAGCAATGCATTAGACTACCAAAAAGTTAGAGGTCTTTGCTGGAAGTTGAAGGCTCACCGCTGATTGCTTTTAACTCATCCATGCCTATATTTGCAAATTCATTATAGAAATACGACCTTTTGAGCAGTAAGACTTCAGAAAGAAAAGCATTTTTTAAAAAAATAAGGGGCCAGGAAACCCTTGAATCGGAAATGAGCTTCATTGACCACCTGGAGGTGCTGCGCTGGCATCTTGTGAGGTCTGCGGGCGTCCTTGTTGTGATTGCTATAGTAATTTTTGTTTACGTTGATTGGATTTTTGACAATATCGTGTTCGCACCTGCCCGAAAAGATTTTGTAACCTACTCCGGACTCTGTAATCTCAGCCATAACCTTCACCTGGGCGATGCCCTGTGTATGCCTCCGATTGATATTCAGCTGCTGGGAAGTACAGTGAGCGGGCCATTCATGTCGGCCATTTCTATTTCATTTATGGGAGCTATTATCGTTGCATTTCCCTATTTGTTTTGGGAATTATGGCGCTTTGTAAAACCGGCTTTAACTTCTAAAGAAGTTTCTTATGCGAAAGGAAGTATTTGGTGGGTGTCCTTGTGTTTTTTCACCGGCGCTGCTTTTGGTTATTATTTACTGGCGCCATTTACATTCAATTTCCTGGCAAATTTTCAGCTAGGCACAACAGGTGTTTACAAATACCTTCCTACTCTTGATGATTATATCGACACACTCACCTCTCTTATACTGGGCTGCGGAATAGCATTTGAGCTTCCCGTGCTGGCTTATGTGCTTTCTAAACTTGGCTTGATTACACCGGCATTTCTAAAACAATATCGTAAATACGCATATGTAGTAATTCTTATAGTTGCAGCGGTAATCACCCCATCACCGGACTGGACCAGCCAAACCATTGTAGCTGTACCCCTGATATTGCTATATGAAATAAGTATTATCATCAGTAAAAGAGTAGATAAGCAAAGGAAAAAATCCGAAGCCCAATGGGATTAACACGCTTAAAAGATAGTCATTCAAAAAAAAGTTAAATCATTTCTGATTAGGTAAAATAATTTTGAGGAGGCTTACGTTTGAAATATATTGCAGTAAGCTTTCCATCAAATGAACCGTGCCACCTTTATATCGTCTGCGATAATTATCTCGCTTTTATTTATCTCTTTTATCCCTCATAATAGGAGTAGCGCAGCCTACCGTACCGCAAACAAAACATTTAAAGGAACGCATAGCGATAATCCATATTACATCGTTATTTCCAAAAAGGATTATGAGCTGAAGGTATTTGACGACGAGGGCTGGTATGCTACTTATCCATGCGTATTTGGCAGTAATGATCTTCGTGATAAATTTATGGAAGGTGATAAGAGAACACCCGAGGGAAAATTCAAAGTACTTCTTAAAAAAATTCATCCGAAATGGGGATTTGAGCTTTTACTGGATTATCCTAACGAACAAAGCGTAGAAAAATTCAAAGAAAGAAAGTCGGAAGGATTGGTTCCGCGTAATGCCAGAATCGGTAGCGGCATTGCAATTCATGCTACAAGGCCACAGGAAGAATGGACAGTGGATTATTTCCAAAACTGGACAGATGGATGCATCTCACTTAAATATACTGAAGCAAAAGACTTGTATAGTTATATTCCGGTAGGCACGCCGGTTACTATCGAGAAATAATTATATTCAGGAATTAAAAATCAAACAGCCATCGCCATAACTTAAAAATCTGAATTCATTTTCCAAAGCATAATTATAAATTCTTTTCCAATCTTTACCTGCCATTGCAGCAACCAATAATAATAACGTTGATTTTGGCTGGTGAAAATTTGTAACCAATCCTTTCGTCAGTTTAAATTGATAACCCGGGACGATGATGATTTGTGTCTGTATTAAAAGCTTTTTTGTTTTTTTCTTTTGCAAAAATTGTAACAATGAAGTAAGTGCCTTTTCAGGACTACTTGTGTTTTCAATAAAACTTTTATCATAAACTTCCCATTGTTTTATCGCAAGTTCATCAGTTGATTGATCAGGATTCAGCATAGTTTTAATTCCCATCCAGAAAAGGCTTTCAATTGTTCTTACCGAAGTAGTTCCAACACAAATGATTGCATTGGTAAGATTCTTCAATATCAGTTTTATAAAATCTGTTGAAACTTCCATCCATTCAGCATGCATTTCATGGCCTCCCATACTCGCAGACTTAACCGGCTTGAAAGTTCCTGCTCCTACATGGAGCGTTGTAAAGCCGGTGCTAATGTTTTTTTCTTTAAAAGAAAAAAATATATGAGGGGTGAAATGTAATCCCGCAGTAGGCGCAGCCACTGAGCCCTCGTATTTGGAGTAAATGGTTTGGTATCTTTTTACATCAATGTCTTCAGGTTTTCTTTTTATGTATGGTGGTAAAGGCGTATCGCCTGCAATTTCCATAATTTCGGCAAACGAGTATTGGCCTGGGTCCCAGCTAAATTCCACAACATATGCGTCACTTAATTTTTCTACAAGCGAAGCTTTTAATTGTATTTTATTGCCATAAATAACAGCAGTTTTTTCCAGGGAACTTTGTTTCCATTTACTTGCTCCACCTATCATGCACTTCCATCTTATGTGGTCTTTTTTCTGAAGTACAACTGCATAATCTTTCACGTCTTCGTAGGGTTCAAGGCAAAAAATTTCTATGACTCCACCGGAAGGTTTTTGAAAAAGAATTCTTGCCTTGATTACTTTGGTATCGTTAAAAACAAGTAAAGATTTTTGGGGTAAATGAGCAGCAATGTTGAAATAAAAATCTTCAGTAATTACCCCACTCTCAAAAATTAATAGTTTTGACTGGTCCCTTTTTTCCAATGGGAATGATGCTATCTTTTCCTCAGGCAGCAAATAATCAAAATTGCATATTGATAAATTTTTAGGGTTCATGATTAGCGGTTAAGAAAAGAGGAAGTGCTGGACAGCCAATTTAAATATTCCTATCATAAAAAGCAACATGAAATTATCTTTGGAAAAAACATTTCACTTTCGGCATTAGCTTTTACTATGCGAAAATCTTCTTCCTTTATTAAGCCATTTTACAATCTTTAAACTTTATTCAATTTAATTTCTTCCACAATTCCCGGATCAAGCAGCGTTGATGTATCACCAAGATTTTCTGTTTCTCCTTCAGCAATTTTTCTAAGAATGCGTCGCATAATTTTTCCACTCCTTGTCTTTGGAAGGCCATTCACAAATTGGATTTTATCGGGCTTGGCTATGGGACCAATAATTCTTGCTACCGTTTCAAGAATGTCTTTTTTTGCGAGTTCATCCTCGGGATGTTTCTTTTCTGTAATAACAAAAGCATAAACACCCTGACCTTTAATATTGTGAGGGAAACCCACAACAGCGCTTTCTATAACACTTGAATGCATATTGATGGCATTTTCAATTTCAGCAGTGCCGATCCGGTGGCCACTTACATTCAGTACATCATCCACCCTGCCTGTAATCCTGTAGTTCCCTTCTTTATCTTTTAAAGCGCCGTCACCCGTGAAATACAGGTTTTCATAAGTTGCAAAATAATTGGTTCTGCATCGCTCATGGTCACCATACGTTGTTCTTAAAATTCCCGGCCACGGAGCTTTGATGCACAGGTTACCTTTGAGTAAACCACTTTCATCCGGCTCGGTTATTTCTTTTCCACGATCATCTACCAGTAGCGGTTGCACGCCGGGCATAGGCAATGTAGCCCAACTTGGTTTTGCAGGTGTAACTCCCGCGATATTTGAAATTAAAATTCCACTTGTTTCAGTTTGCCACCATGTATCAACTATGGGACATTTCTTTTTTCCGATGTGTTCATCATACCAATGCCATGCTTCTTCATTTATAGGTTCGCCAACAGTTCCCAGTATCCTTAGTGAGGACATATCTTTTCCATTCAATGGATCTAAACCATAGCTCATAAGGCTCCTGATGGCTGTGGGAGGAGTATAAAGAATATTTACTTTGTATTTATCAACAATGTCCCAAAAGCGTCCTGCATCGGGCCATGTAGGAATGCCTTCAAACATTACGCTTGTAGCTCCTGCAGCTAATGGGCCGTACACAATATAACTGTGGCCTGTAATCCATCCAATATCCGCCGTACAAAAATGTACCTCGCCGGGTTGATATTGAAAAACATTTACAAAAGTATAGGTTGTCCAAACCATATAGCCGGCGCATGTATGCACCACACCTTTTGGTTTGCCCGTTGAACCCG
Organism: Chitinophagaceae bacterium; assembly: GCA_046593045.1. GTDB lineage: Bacteria > Bacteroidota > Bacteroidia > Chitinophagales > Chitinophagaceae > Ginsengibacter. The sequence goes on from JBKJRY010000100.1 coordinate 29,871, forward strand.
ATGTATATAAAATAAAAAGCGGGTCTTCTGCATCCATTTCTGTTGCCGGCATGGTAACTACATTATTCTTTTCCACCTGCGATAAGGCGTATTCCATTTCATCTTCCCACCAAACATCCCTGCCCTTAATCATTGAAACCGGTGTCCTGGTTCTTGTGTAAACGATTACTCTTTTTACAGTTTTATTACCAATAAGAGCATCATCGATTATACTTTTTAAAGGAATGTCTTTGCCGCCCCTATAAGCTCCATCACAGGTTACAATGAATTCTGCTTTTGCATCTTCCAGGCGGTCTGCGATACTTTGCGCTGAAAACCCGCCGAAAATTACACTATGAATGGCGCCGATTCTTGCGCAACCTAATACCGCATAAGCCAGTTCAGGAACCATACCCATATAGATACAAACGCGGTCGCCTTTCTTTACACCATTATTAAGTAACACTTGTGCAAACTGGCATACTCTTTTATGCAACCTTGAATAGGTTACCACTCTTGTTCTTTCTTCAGGGTTATTGGGCTCCCAGATGATTGCCGGTTTTTCTCCCATCGTTTCAAGATGGCGGTCAATGCAATTTTCAGTAATATTCAACTTGCCACCTTTGAACCATTCAATTTTTGGTTCCTTAAAATTCCATTCCAGTACCTTATCCCATTTTTTACGCCAGTAAAAATTATCGGCAATATCTCCCCAGAAATTTTCAGGTTCCTCTACACTTTTTTTATAGTCTTCGTGGTATTGTTCTATCGATGTAATTTGAAAAGGATATTCCATTATTGATTTATTTATGTATTTGCAATCGTTTACTTTTATAATAAAACCGGGTGACAAAATTAAATCATTATGTTATTGTATTATAGCCCGGTAAATCGCATCCTGTATTTTCCCTCTTATGTTCATGTGCAGCAATTTTAAATTGACACCTCCGTCAGGATTTACGCGGTTACTTAAAAAAACATATACAATATTTGTTTTAGGATCGGCCCATACACAGGTGCCTGTATAACCAGTATGTCCAAAAGTAAGCGGTGATGCCAGTTGTGACGGATAAGGTTCTTTTCTTGAAACATTGTCCTTCTCGGGTTTATCAAACCCAAGGCCACGGCGACTTATGGAACTATTGTATGCGGTAAAAAGCTTTATTGTTTTGTCATTAATATACCGTTTGCCATTAAATGTACCGCCATTCAGCAGCATTTGAAAAATAGATGCGATGCCTTCCACATCACTGAACAAGCCTGCATGCCCGGCGACACCACCAAACATCGAGGCACCTGGATCATGCACGTCCCCATGAAGATGCTGCATCCGGAACTCCAGGTCATTTTCTGTGGGTGCAATTCTATTTGTATCCAATTTTTCACGTGGCTTAAATCCTGTTGAAGCAAGACCCATAGGCTGGTAAAATTTTTTGTCTGCATATTTGTCCAAAGTCAAACCGGAAATTGCTTCAACAATTTTACCAAGGAAAATAAAATCATTATCGCTGTAAATATATTTATCCTTTGGCCCGACCTTACTATCAAGAATTCTTTTGTAAATGGTATCCTGCCAATTATTCCGCATGTACATATTTTGAGCAACCCTTATACTGAATGAATCATTCTTTGACGAAGAATATATTGACGGCATTGGCTGCTTTGTATTGTTGTCTATCGTTTCTTTATAAAACGGAATAAAAGCAATGAGGCCTGCCTGGTGCAAAAGAATGTTCCTGATTTCCAGATTTGCCTTATTAGTTCCTTTCACCCATGGAAGATAATCGCCCAATGTTTTATTTAATTTAATTTTTCCTTCATCATACAGTTTCATTACAGAGATTAAAGTGGCGCAAATTTTTGTAACAGAAGCCATGTCGTAAATGGATTGTAATGTTACAGGCGCGGGCTTATCATAATCATATTTTCCGTATGCTTTTTCAAAAGCTATTTTACCGTCTCTAGCCGCTAATACCACACAACCAGGCATTGCGCCTTCAGCTATACCATTGGTTGCAATACTATCAATTATGGAAAGCTTTGCCGCATCAAGTCCCACATCGCCTGGCTCAACAACAGGAAAAAGATTGGGTGCAACCATACCACTTCCATATCTATAATTATCACAAACGGTAACGGGTAATTTTCCCTTAGCTTTTATTTTTCCTTCTAAGATATCAACCGCGGCACGTTGCGTTATGGAATCATCTTCATAACATGCAATAAGATTTGCCGCGTTGCAGAAATTTTTAAGTGCATAAGGATTGCCAAAATCAAAAATGATCGTTTTATTATTTTGCTGAACGTGGTTTATTAGATCGAGAGCGTAAGTGCTGATTCCAAAATTATTCGCGGGATAACGGGCATAGTTATGAACGCCTATCACCACTGATTTATACCGGTTCTTAATCAACTCAACAGTTGATAAAATTCTTGCGGCATCTTCTTTGTAATTAAAATAAAAAGCATCTGCATTATAATCGTCTATCAGTCTTTGAGAGAAAGCATTGGCGCTGTCAATTCCAATGCCGAGGTAAACAATTTCCTTTTCGTTGGCAGGCTTTGAAAGAGGAAAAAATTGCTCATCATTTTTGCTTAATACAGTAATTGCATTTTCTGCAACTAATTGCTTCATCTCATTAATCCCGCTGTTCAGGTCATTGGTAAGGTTATCCGTATTTATAGGTTTTACGTTGGCAACTCCGTAGATATACTTATATAATAGTACTTTTTTACATTTGGCGTACACATCATTCCAACTTAGTTTATTAGAATCAATAGCCGCCCTGATCTTTGCAATTGACGTAGGTACATCTGCCGGAAGGCAAAGCATATCGTTGCCGGCTATAAGTGATTGTGCCGCTATTTCGCCTCCGGGGAAAAATTTAGCGACGCCTTTCATGCCTAAGGCATCAGTGAAAGTTAAGCCGTGGTAATTTAATTGATCACGCAACAGGCCGGTCACATTCTTTTTGGATAAGGAAGTTGCGGTATTGACAGTGCTATCAATAGAAGGTATGTACAAATGCGCGATCATTACACTTCCTACACCTGCGGCAAACATCTGTTCGAATGGATATAATTCAAGAGAATCAAGTTGCGCCATGCTCTTGTTAATAACGGGAAGATCAAAGTGGGAATCAACGGAAACATCACCATGACCTGGAAAATGTTTTGCACAGGCGAGTACGCCTTCATCCTGCATTCCCTTCATGTACGCGACACCGTAACGGGCGACTTTATATTTATCTTCCCCAAAAGAGCGATCATTAATAACAGGATTATCCGGGTTGTTATTGATGTCAACAACCGGGGCAAAATTTACCTGTATTCCTTCGCGTTTACATTGCTCACCTACCAGTTTTCCATATGCAGAAATGATGGAAATATCCTGAACAGCGCCCAGCATCATCTGGTGATTTAGAGGGATAACGCTGTCCTGCCGCATACCCAACCCCCATTCCGCATCAATACAAACCATCAAAGGGGTTTTAGCAATTGCCTGGAAAGAGTTAATAAAATTAGCCTGCTTTACAGGACTGCCCTGGAATAAAACGATGCCGCCGATATTATAATTTTTTATGGCTGCGGTCATAGCTGAATCATAAATAAACACACCATCTTTAGTGATTTCGCTTTCCCGCAACACCATAAGCTGAGCGATTCTTTCATCATCAGTTAAAGTGTTGAAAACACTGTCGGCCCAATGTTGGGCTGCCGGATTTTGTTGAATTTGTGAAAAGGAAATTAATCGGGTAGCGATTAAAAGAAAAATTGTCAATAAGAGTTTGTGCATCAAGAAAGAATTAATTGAATAATATTTTCACAAGTTAATGAATATGAATTTTTATAGAATCACATTTATGAAAGGCAAAGGTTTTCAAAAAAAATGCAACCTTAAATGCTAAAGCGTTTTCGCCTCTGTGTGTGTTCCTGTTTTGTACCGAAATCATTGCGCCGATGGTGTTCGTGGAGATGGTTTTGCGGCCCGGCATTATCAACATCAGTTTGAAGCAGTACGTCCACTTATATTAACTGCTCCAATGCCTTATGAAATCAAATCTGCCACTTATTTGTATCTGTAATGGCATCGCTTATTTTTGGTTTCAAACTCTCTGCTGGTTGTAGGTGATTGCTATGCTGCAAACCCATCCGCACGAACACCAGACCTTTAGATTTGCTTTTAGGATATTTTAAAAAATAGTATTACTATTATTCCTTTCTTTTTTTGCTTCTTTTTTTCTTTGTGAATAATTCAATTTTTGTTAATAACTAACAATCAGGAAGAGCCTGTGAACTATAGACCAGACGATACTTAAAAGGTA
>JBKJRY010000439.1:0-3008 GCA_046593045.1 Chitinophagaceae bacterium
TACCTGAACTTGCATATCTTATGTTTTTGACAATTCGTAAGTTCACCTATTTAGGTGAAAATAAAATAAGCCTCTTTTCCACACTACGTGCAGAACTGAGGCTTATTTAGTCATATAACTTGCGATATTGAGGTAACAAATTAAATAAAAGTATTTTTATCAATATTGCGTATACTTTAGATTACAATATACCCGCAATACTGATCATATCAATCATCATCAATTTACACATAAATGGCAGAGTCAAAACTAAGAAGCAGCGAGTGGTTTGGGCGTAAAGGCAAGCTCGGATTCATATATCGTGCCTGGATGAAGAACCAGGGCATTCCCGATTACGAATTTAATAATAAGCCCGTGATTGGTATTTGCAATACCTGGAGTGAATTAACTCCATGCAATGCACATTTCAGGGAACTCGCGGAGTCGGTTAAACGCGGTATCCTGGAAGCAGGAGGTTTCCCTGTTGAATTTCCGGTAATGTCTTTGGGTGAAACACTTATGAAGCCTACCGCTATGCTGTACCGCAACCTGGCCAGTATGGATGTGGAAGAATCCATAAGGGCAAATCCTCTTGATGGCGTTGTCCTTTTATGCGGATGTGATAAAACAACTCCATCGCTTGTAATGGGCGCATGCAGTGTTAATATTCCAACTATAGTAGTATCAGGTGGGCCAATGTTGACAGGCCGGCACAATGGAAAGGGTATCGGAACGAGCGATATCTGGCGGTATCATGATGACCTGCGTGAAAATAAAATAAACGAGGAAGAAATGCTTACAATAGAAGCTGCTATGTGCCGAAGCAGGGGTCATTGCGCGGTAATGGGCACAGCCTCTACTATGGCTTGTATGGTAGAATCTTTAGGCCTTTCACTCCCCGGGAATGCAGCCATCCCTGCTGCTGATTCAAGGCGGAAAGTATTAGCACAATTATCGGGCTTGCGTATTGTTGACATGGTGAGAGAAGGTGTAAAATTATCGGATATACTTACAAAAAATGCCGTCGAAAACGCCATTAAGGTAAATGCAGCCATCGGAGGCTCGACAAATTTTTTAATACATTTATTGGCTATCGCCGGCAGAATAGGCGTTCCCCTCAGTATTAATGATTTTGATACTTTGTCTGCCAACATCCCACTCATCGTAAATCTTCAACCTTCCGGCAATTATTTTATGGAAGATTTGTTTTATGCCGGCGGCTTGCAGGCTGTAATGAAGGAACTCGACGACATTCTTAACCATGAATGTATAACGGCAAATGGAAAAACAATTAAAGAAAATTACAGTAATGGAATAAACTGCAATACTGAGGTCATTGCTTCAACAAGTCAGCCTTTTAACATAGCAGGAGGGCTTGCTGTTTTAAAAGGGAATATTTGTGAAAATGGTGCGGTTATAAAGCCCTCGGCAGCCAGTGCCCATCTTATGAAACACACAGGCAAGGCAATAGTTTTCGAGAATATTGACGAGTATAAAGACCGGATTGATGATGACAATCTCGAAGTAGATGAAACCAATATTCTTGTGTTGAAAAACGTAGGTCCGAAAGGTTACCCGGGTATGGCGGAAGTAGGTAATATGGGATTGCCCAAAAAGTTGCTTGCAAAAGGAATAACAGACATGGTGCGTATTTCTGATGGAAGGATGAGCGGCACAGGGTTCGGTACAGTTGTGCTGCATGTGTCTCCCGAAGCGGCTTTAGGAGAAAATTTTGCAGTTATAAAAACAGGTGATTTAATTACGCTTGATGTTCCTAACCGAACACTTAGCGTTGAACTAAGTGATGAAGAACTACAAGCCAGGAAAGCGCTTTTCAAACCATTACCTCCTGTAACGGACAGAGGATACGTACAATTGTATATCAGGCACGTGCAACAAGCCCATTTAGGCACTGACCTGGATTTTTTGACAGGAAGTTCGGGAAGTATTGTTACAAAGGATTCTCATTAAACCAGCACAAATGGAAATGAATTTTAAAAATAAAGTTGCCATAGTAACAGGCGCAGGCCAGGGGATTGGTTTTGAAATATGCAAGAGTCTTGCAAAAGAAGGAGCGCAGGTGGTTTTAAATGATGTGGATCAAACCCTGGCGATTGAAGCTGCAAACTCCATATCAAATATAGAGGGTTGCAAATGCATTGCAATTGCCGGTGACGCCGGAGAGATATCTTTTATTCAGCAACTTGTTGAAAACACGGTAGAAAAATTTGGAAGCTTGGATATTATAATTGCAAATGCAGGCATCACGTTGTTTGGAGATTTTTTTACTTACACACCGGAATCTTTTTTTAAAGTTCTGCATGTCAATTTGGGAGGTACATTCTTTCTGGCGCAGGCTGGAGCTAATCAAATGAAGAAACAGCAAACCGGTGGTTCCATATTATTTACTTCATCAGTCACCGGGCACCAGGCCCACAAAAATCTTGGCGTGTATGGTATGACCAAGGCTGCACTTGAAATGCTTGCCAAAAATTTAGTAATAGAAGTTTCTGAATTTAACATTAATGTAAATACAATTGCGCCGGGAGCTACCCTTACGGAAAGGACACTGAATGATCCAGGCTATGAAGCAGTGTGGTCCCGCATTACGCCCATGGGGCGTCCCGCAAAAGTAACTGATATAGCAGATGCCGCACTATTTCTCGTTTCAGAAAATGCCAAACATATAACAGGGCAAAGTTTAATTATTGACGGAGGATGGACAAGCATCAGCCCAACGCCATTTTAAGTGAATTCATTATTGCTGTCACTTATCTTTTTTAACCTCATTCAACATTTCCGGCAATTAGTATTATACTGAAAAAACAATAAACCGGACAAGTGCTTAAAATGTAAAAACATTTTTTTGCCGCTCAAAATCGAGTAGGAAGGTAGCCATTAGTTGGCTACCGGTCCTCTCACACCACCGTGCGTACCGTTCGGTACACGGCGGTTTGTTAGAAGAGTTCCCTCTGATGTTCCGTTTTCCAATAGTAATAGTTAGTAAACCCTACATACCTTAACCGGGT
>JBKJRY010000138.1:0-2894 GCA_046593045.1 Chitinophagaceae bacterium
AATCTAAGAAGCCGTGTTGTATGTTCGGTAAGTCTAAAACGGTCATCTATTCTTCTGCCCACAATCCAAATGATTCGTTTATTGCTTTCAATAACCCATGTATTTTCTTTTTCTGATAAAGAAATTTTTTGATCCGTAAAAAATCTGCTGAGTTTCTTCTTCTTCTTCTTCATTCCCAATGGATAAAAATAGTCCCCCTGTTTCCATTTTCTCAATAGCAGGGGGAAAGTGATTTCGGCAGCATCCAGCAACGCCACAGAATTATCTGTTGACATTTTAATTTTGTCAGCATCCTTTTTTTTAATTGTTAATTTTCCACTTGTGAATTGAATTTCTTCATCAATCTCACTTATGAAAATGCTGGAAGCCTCCATAGTGTTATGTGGAGCAATGATAAGCCAGTCGCGGTTTTTTACGATTTTGTGCGTTGTTGATGACACATATTTTCCGCTTTCACTAGCAAGTAATCTAACCACCTCGTCTACCTGGTGTGAAGTAAATCCTACATCTTTTATTATTTCAAACACGATCGTCGGTAAGGCTTTTGTCTTCAATAATTTCAATACGGGAATATGAATTTCATTCCCCTTTTTCTCTATTAGTTTATTCTTATACTGTGCGATTATTTCCCTGTACAGTTCTTCAATTTCTCTAAATCTTTCAATATTATGCAACAAATTTTCTTCAACTCCGGGAAACACTTTTTGCACAGAAGGGATCAATTGATGCCTGAAATAGTTTCGGGTGTATTTATCCAGAGTGTTAGAAGAATCCTCTACAAAAGACAATTTATTTTCAGCAGCGTAATTTATTAATTCTTCTTTTTTGGCAAATAATAACGGGCGTATTATTTTTTCCTTTTTTGGTAATATCGCTTTGAGCCCGGAGATACCTGTCCCTTTGAAAAAATTTATCAAAAGGGTTTCTAAGTTATCGTTAGCATGATGAGCCGTCAGCAAAAATGTTGGATGTACGATGTGTGAGGCGTGATGCTGAGGATTAGATATATTTTGAAAATTGCCGGGTATTTGTTCCCGGATATCAACTAAATCCCGAAACCATTCATACCTGAGTTCTCTTGCAGCCACCTGTATTGAAACTTTATGCTCCGAAGCATAGGCATCAGTGTCAAATTTCTTTACAAAGACTTTTATTGCATATTTTTCTCCAAGAGATTTTACAAAAATTTCGTCACGAGTACTCTCCTCTCCTCTCAACTGGAAATTACAATGTGCTATTTCAAATGAAAAGCCTGCCTGCTTACACAATTCGCACAAAACAACAGAATCAACACCGCCACTTACCGCTACAATAAGCCGGTCATTGAAGCTAAAGAGATGTTGATTTTGAATGAATGAAATAAATTTATTTAGGAGAGACATGCGTTTGTTTTGAAAAAATTATTCAACTTCCAGTTCATCAAACGCCGCCTGAAGTTCGTTGAAAGAATGTTGATCTTTTGCGCTGTCAGCCACTTCCATTCCTTTTTTATACACTCCAATTGCAGCAGGGAAATCATTGTTTCTTTCCAACAATTTACCTAAGTGATAATACGAGCCAATATATCCCGGCTCTCTTTCCAGAATAGAATTGAAAAGAACTTTCGCCGCGGCATCATCCCCCATTTTTATATATTCCAGTGCAAGCGCATGTTGCAAAAAACTATCATTTTCATCGGACTTCAATAACTTCTTGATCTGCTCAATTCTTTCCATCAAATAATTTTTTACATTTTTTTTCCTTAGTATCTTTGCACCTCTTTAAAAAAAGATGATGAAGATACTTGTTTGTATTAGCAAAACACCTGATACCACGGCAAAAATAGCCTTCACTGATAATAATACGAAATTTGCCGAAGCTGGTGTGCAATTTATTATAAATCCTTACGATGAATGGTACGCACTGGTGAGAGCAATCGAATTAAAAGAGGCTGATCCTTCTGTAGTATTGCATTTAATTAATGTGGGTACCTCAGATGTCGATCCCATTATAAGAAAAGCGCTTGCACTGGGTGGAGATGAAGCTTACAGAGTAAACAGCGACAGCCGCGATAGCTTTTTTATAGCAACTCAAATTTCAGCAGTTGCCAGGCAAAATAGTTATGATCTTATTTTTACAGGTAAAGAAACTATTGATTACAATAGTTCATCCATTGGTGGTATGGTGGCTGAGCTATTGGGGATGCCCTACATTTCTCTTGCAACCAAATTTTCAATCGAAGGAACGACGGCTACTGTTAACCGTGAGATCGAAGGAGGTGAAGAAGTAGATGAAGTTTCTCTTCCTGCAGTGGTTAGTTGTCAAAAGGGAATGGCAGAGCAAAGAATACCAAACATGCGCGGAATTATGGGCGCAAGAACAAAGCCATTAAAAGTAATTGAACCTGTTGACACCGATGAACTCACTTCTATTATTTCTTTCGAATTGCCTCCGGCCAAGAAGGGAGTAAAACTAATTCCGGCGGACCAACCTGAAGAGCTTGTAAGATTGCTACACGAGGAAGCAAAAGTATTTTAGAAGCCACCGCTACCGAAGGGTAATTAAGGTATTTTTATTTTATTCTGAATTTTCAAATTTTAATTAATAAAATGAGTGTATTAGTATTTTTAGATCAGTCTGGTGGTCATGTCAAAAAAAATTCATTTGAGGCAACATCTTACGGAGCCAAGGTTGCAGAATTACTTGGAACAACTGCAGAAGCGGTTGTATTAGGCCAGGTTAGTGATGATCTTGCAGGCATCGGTAAATATGGTGTAAAAAAAATCTATTCAGTAAAAAATGAATTGTTGGATAACTTTGATGATGAAGTTTTCACACAGGTGATTGCGGATGTTGTAAAAAAAGCAGGTGCTGATGTTATTATTTTTTCGAATAATTTTAATGGAAAAGCTATT
>JBKJRY010000192.1:0-23627 GCA_046593045.1 Chitinophagaceae bacterium
TGTGTCTGTTAACTCAGCGCGGAATATGACTGGTTCATTCGTTAAAAGGTAGCCTACGTTCTCTTTAGAAATTGTAACTACTGTAATTGATGGTTTTTGATTTGTTTTGAGGAGATAGAAATAAATGGCAACTGACAATAAGACTATGCCGGCAAGAGATACCAAAATAATCTTTTTATAATGGCGGGGCTTGCTGATTTCTTTGATTGGGGGCGCTATGTCAATCCCTTTTTGTTCTATGTATTGTGCATACTTATCAAATATATTATTGTATTGTTCCTGCTCCTCTTTGTTTCTACAAATCAGTGTGCCAAGGATGCTTTTTAATTTGGAAAAATCAGCAATTGTTTCAGTATCAATATTTGCCAATACTTTTTGTATATCGATAAGTGTGGCCGTGCTTATATCAAAGCCTTCCTGTTTTAGCATAGCCAGTAATGTGGCCAGTGGCGTAGATATATGAGATTCTTTAAAGAGCATTATTGCTAAATAATTACGGGCACTTACGAAGATGAAAGGAATATTTTCTTTCTTACATCGTACCTACACATCGTGAGGGTTAAGATTTTATATTGCTATCTTATTCCTGTCATCGTTACTCTTTGCGATTATAGGAAGCGTGTATTTCAAAATGGTTTTTTGGCCTGGCGATAATTTTAAAAAATCAACACCTTCTTTAAAAAAGCCTTCTACTTCCAACACTTTTATCCATTCCATGAGTTCAGAATTTGATGGTGGCTTGTCAGGCATCTTTTCTTTATATTGTTGAAATTCCGCAATCACATTTTTCACTTTTCCTTTTAGATCGTTGAATTTTTCCTGTACCGATTTCTCAGTTTCATTTTTATAAATCTCATTTAAATAGGGTTCCATTCTCGAGCAAACTATTTTATATAAAGTTTCTTCATCGGGAGAAGGTATATGATAAAATAAACAACGACGAAGAAAGGCATCAGGAAGATTTTTTTCAAAATTACTAGTCATGATTACTACTATTCTCGCATTTGGTTCACCGTCCTTTTTAGGTGCTCGTTGTATTTTAAGATTATTGCTGAGTTCGTTTATAGTGAATTCATAATACTCGATTTCATTTAAAAGATCATTAGGAAAATCACGTGGCGCTTTGTCAATTTCGTCAATCAATACAACTGCACTTCTTGGTGTATCAGGCAAATCATTAAAATTTCTTAATGAAGTCAATTCACTTAGTTTTTCATCTGCAGAAATTTTTGTTTTACCGTAGGTCTGTAAAATTGCCTTCCCTAATGCATTCAACCTGATAAAAGAATTTGCCTGGTTTGTATTTGAAGAAGCTTCATTTATATTGTCAACACTTTTTTTCTGAAAGTGCCCTATTGCATCATATGTATAAAAAAGATCTGTTGCGTTTGAAATTGTTTTGGTATTAAAAATTAAAGGAGTCGGCACAAAGGGAGCAAAGCCATTTAGTTCCTGCGTATCTATGCTGGCAAGTTCATTTGCAACTTTAAATGCCAGCTGCGTTTTCCCGGTTCCCGGAGCGCCAGTTACCAGTAAGGGTTTCTGAAGCCAGATCGCCATATTTACAGCTTTGGCAAGGCCTGTGTCTTCTATCACATAATATCGTGGATCAAGGTCTGAAGTCGTCTGAATATTTTTGAGATCGAATAACTTTTCAGAAGGCATACTTATCTATTTTTTGATTTATCAAAAATTATTTTATCCAACAAAATTTCGGCGGTTGACATGGGAAATGTCTTTTCCGGTTTATTATAATATTCGGGGAAATAATTTTGAAGAATATTATTTATTCCCTGTTCGCTTTCTTCAATCTTCCTGCTAAGCAACCAATCTTCTATATCGTCAATGCATATCTTTTCAAGGCGTGGAAGCTTGTTATTGGCTAAGAAAGTTGCATCATCAGTTATCTGGCTGCTTAGAGTTGTATTGTCTTCCAGGTCAGATTGCCTGAATAATAAAAACACCAGGATCTTTTTTTCTTCACCAGGAGTATCCAGAACAGCAATTTCTTTATAAAAATTTTCAATAGCCTTTTTATAAATTAGAATGTTATTGTCTTTCAGATAGGAGCTTTCAACTACCAGGTTAATGATCAGGAAATCTTTTTTAGCTTTACGAAGGGCATCAAAAATATCCGAAGCCTGTATTTGCCTTAAGGGCAATGTTAAAGCTTGTATCAATTGGCTTCTTATTTCATTTTTTATTCGCAATAATAGCTGCACTTCATTTTGCAACGGAAAATATTTTGTTATAACTGTTACTTCAACCACCTGCTTTCCTTCATACCTGAACTGGCATTCATAGCGATTGACAAATGAAGTATGGCTGTCTTCTTTATGGCCTGGCAATAAAAATAGATGAATGGGATTTTGATAATTTGTGATATAAAATGAATTATCAAATGCATCTGCCTGGTTGTAACGGTTGCAGAAATATTTTAAATCTCCCGATAGCGGTTTGATTTCAGCTACTGCAGGTTGAACTGCAACAGGTTCCTGCTGAAACAATTTCATAAATTCCGGCTTATTGAGCTCCCTGCGTAAAGAAGCAAGTACAATTCCGGGAAGGTCATCTGAATTTTTAAACAATGCAACTCCTCGTGATTTTCCGATGCTTCCAGAAAATTTTCTTAATCGTTTATCTGTTTGTTCAATATCTTTTTTAAAGCACAGGATAATCATATCCTCTTTTTTGCACGCGGTATCATATTCAAATTCGGTAAATGATTTTCCCAACAATACATTGTCTATTTCAGGAATAGAGCCATAAGATTCACCGATCAATAATATATAGATTGGACACTGCTTTACGTAGTCTTCCACTTCATCTTTAGGATGTTTGGTGAACGCACCGAACCATTCCATGCAGCACACTTCATAGCCTGCTGTTTGCAATAGTTCTATTAATGATCTTCTTTCTTTTTCAAGATCCCTCTTAGTAGAGGATAAAAATATTTTTATAGCAGAAGACATTGATTGCGATTAATAAATAAAAGTCATTTAATATTCAACACTCATGGGGACAGACAGTAAATTTAATATTTTTAGAAGTTATTTTCTTGCCTGCAATTGTTGTAAAAAAAATATGCCACCTCGAAAACATGGAAACTATATAGCTGATAATCAAAAAAATAGATAACCTAATAACTTAATCAAAACTTTTTTAGCATCAACTATTTTTTTGTGTTATAAATTGTAAAGGAGAATTATTTAAAAGTTTTTGAAGTTTTGCTAGCTGGCTTTCTGTTGATTCTTTCATCCACGATTCAGATGCATTTGTATATGCAACATCTAATGATTCTTTCGCTTTTGTTTCATTTTCTAATCCCGCATATGCCTCACCGATAGTAGCCTGTACCCAGTAACGTCCCTTCCAATAATCTTCTACAATTTTTAGAGTTGCATCTGCTCCGCTTGGTTCGGGGTTCTCCTTCACCCATTCATTACATATAGAAAGCACTTGTTCTCTTACTCTTCGTGCTTGTACAAAGTCTGCAATAGCTTCAGCCGTATCATCAGATTCTGCCGCCCGGATATTTAGAAGAAAGGCATAATTAATACCATTGTAATAATCATTACGAAGGTAAAATCCACGCTCATAAGCACGAATGGCTTCGTCAAGATAATTTCGTTTTTTAGTTAATTCCCAAAGTCTTTTATGAACTGCACCCCATAAACCAAGTGTTTCAGGATCATTGGAATTAGTAGGTTCTAATAAGTTGAGTACCTGATGGGCCTCTTTTAAAGAATCCAGCTCATTTGGTGATTTTGATTTATAAGTTATCAGCGCCAATCGCTGCAAAATATAGGGGTCTTCTTTTTTAGTGTTCCCTGATTGCAGGTTTTTTCGGATAGTAGAAAGAAAAACTTTTGCAGTAAGCCAGTCGCCGGCCTTCTGTGCTTTATCAACTTCTTTCATTAGTTCACTGTGGGTCTGTATATCAATAGCAGGTTCCTGCTCTTCTTTGGCCTTAGGAGGACTCGATTCATTGTCGACCTCCGCAGCTTCTTTAATTGCAGCTGCGAGCTCAGGTGCTTTAAGGTTGTTTAGAAAAGTATACACAGGACTATCTTTATCACGGGGATCTTTACTTAGTATGGTCGTGATCGCGTCGCTAAGTAATTTACTAAACCGTCTTGCTTCGCTGGAGCCTATGTCTTCTCCAAGATGATGGTATTGTCTAATTGCAGTGTGATTTACATCAAAAGGAAATGACTTCATACCATCTTCACATATAACGACAGTTGTGTATGGACGTAGTGCATGACGCACGCCCAATTCATAAAAAGCATTTTTATTGGAAGTAGATAGATCCGCAACCACAACATCCGCATTGAGCAATTCCTGGTACATCGGTACATCAATTTGCCCTGAATGAACAATCTCATCAGCTCTTATACATTTGAGGCCTGCTGCTTCTACGGCAGGCTTTATCATATTTTGATAAGACATGTCAAGATCAAGTGTGCGACCTGTTTCAAAGTCGGTTTTTTTGCCGAATCCCATAACTACGAAGCATGTTCCATTTGGCATGTCAATTATTTTTAAATATTAATGTAAAGAGTTTATTTCTTCAATCTGGTATCCTCTTTTCCCGGCTTCCTTTCTAAAATGATCTGTAGCGTCATTGGAATCTTTGGGAGCACCCTCCCAAATTATGATTGCTACTTTTTTCTCATCACCTGCATCATTTGATTTTTCAAATAATATATCTGCAGTATTTAAAATATCAAAATTTGTTTTTTCATAGGCTTCGTCATCATCCTGAGTATATTTTAATGTGATAACATTTGATTGTTTTTTCAACTCCTCATTAATTGTATCAAATAATTCTCCCCAGTTTCCGGGACGGTCAGTTACTGATGATGACCGGAATGTTTCAGCACCGAAAGGAAGAACCATTTTTCTTGAAATATCTAAATGACCTGCTACGTCCAATGCAATTAAATCAGCGCCACATGCACCGGAACTAACGAGATAATCAATATTGTTAGCGGTAAAAAACCGATGTAATTTTTCTTTTACTTTTTCAACATTCTTTAAAGGGAAACGAGCTACAGGAGCATCTGCCGCATCCACTCTTCTTCCCGCGAGTACTGCAATCATAGATTAAACTTTTATCAAAATTATTTCTAAATGAATCCATATAAACGCAATGGGTTTCAAAATAAAATGAACTTATATAATTATACAAATGATCCAAAATGATCCATAGAAATTTGTTTAGCAGCTTTTTGTCCTACCTGCCGTAGCTGATCAATATAAAGAACTGAATCCATTTCACGCACATGGTCAGAATCAATATTAGTAAAACCCATTTCATCTAATCCTTCCCTGCTGAGATCTGCATTATATCGTGCATATAAAAAATGCCTGCTTGTATTATTTGTCAACGGAATTACAGTTCCGTCGTTATCCATTGGAATCATAAATTTTAATTCCCTGTCGATATTGGCTCCGTATGTACATCGCCCTACTGTTCTGCAATTGACATCCTGATCAACCTGCATAGCATACATTAAATTATTGGGTAAGCCTTTGGCAGCGTCTAACAAGTTATTATAGCTCCCGGCGCTCGGCGCTGAACCTGTACCTACAGAAATAATAAGCATCTTATCTTCACCGGTTTCCCAATTAAGTTTGTAAGCAGGCTGGGTAGCCATGCGGTACATTAAAAATGATGGATTATTATATGGAGTTACTCCGCCGTCAACAAAAACAAAAGTCTTCTCAGGATCATTAGGATCCCATTGTAAAGTTTCCGGCGGAAAATAAACAGGTGCTGCGGTACTTGCTCTCACTAATTGAAAAAGCCTGATTTTTGAATTACAATCAGGACGGGATTCATCATTATATTTAGCCAAAGGATTATTACTGATCGGCCATGGGGAATCAGTACTTCTGTTCATGGTTACTACGAGTAATAATGATTTGTATCTGCCCTTTCTAATCATTAGATCAGTGTCTTCGCCAAATGTCTCTTTCAGCATTTCAAGCAGAGGCCCCGATTCATATAAGGCCTTCCATCTTTTCAAAATAAAATTCTTATCGAACATGTCTTTGCCTTTCTTAACATAGAATTCCAGTAACTTTTCCACAGACATTCCAATGGATAGGCCGGCAGCAATAATGGCCCCGGTGCTCGTTCCGCCTATGTAATCAAAATAATCACCCAATACAAAATCATCACCCTTGTTTAGTTTTTGCCTTAGCTGCTTTTCCATTTCAGCCAAAATTTCAAGTGTTAATACACCACGTATACCACCGCCATCCAACGCAAGTATTTTCCTTGGTTGTGGTGTTTCATATCGCTGTTGTAAAGGCCCCCAAACTGACATATATTATTTTTTAGATTAAGAAAAATTAATTGAATCAAATAAAATTAGTAGAAGTTTTCAAAAGCCTATCGTTTGTTGCCTTACATGTAAGCCTATCCCTCGAATTAAATAATTTCAATGCAAAGGGCTCCGTTTTCAGGGGGAGAAGGAGGTAGTTCTGAATCTTAAAAATAGCAATGTAATTTGATATTTCAAGATTTAAATGAAGCGAAAAAAAATGGCGATTCTATTTATAAAGAAATCATGAAATGAATAAATATTAATTTCCGGATATCATATAATTAATGATTCTATAAATTCCGGAAAGAACGATTTCTCAAATCGACGAGCCGTAATTAAATCATGCATGGCTGATTGAAAATGTAAATGCCGGCTGATGAGATATTATTAAAGATTTTGCTTTTTCAATACCTTTTTGAGTAATGGATACTGCTATTTTATCAAGCTGTTTTATAATAACCAATTCTTCACCTGCAAGTGTTTGTAAATGCCGCCGCGTTGTTTCCCAATCCTGCAATTGCCTTAGAATTATTTCCCCCGGGCTGCACAGGTATGTATCAGGATGCGTATCATTTTTTACTATTTGAAAAATAGTTTCCAGGGTTTTGTACTCCTCTTCCATACAATAAATTTACAATTAACTCCTGCTGATACAACAAATTATTTCATAAAATTTATCAACACGAAAGTCACAATTTTTAATAGATAATAAATTTAGTGCAAACTTTGAGGGTCAATATTTTTTTAACAAAATCTCTTTAAGTGCATGTAAGCAGACACCCAGGTGACGATTATTCCTGGTGTACAAGATCGGTTATAGAGTATTTGGTTACGTTCTTTTTACTAATCCTAATGGGATAACCTGTTTGCCATACATTTCGTTCAATAAAGTTCCCACGCCGGTATAGATGGCCGAGCCCCCACACACTATTCCTTCATAGCCTGTAAAAGTTTTTAAGGCTGGATTACCGGTTGCATCACCGAGCGCTAATAAAAAAAATAATATCGTCAGGCTTGCAAATACGAATTGCAGTGCCTTACTTATTAGAAGCGTTCCGAAAAAAAGCAGGCCCGTGAATATTCCCCAGATAACAAGGTAAGATATCATGGCGCTTTCTGAAGCTGCCGCAATCCATCCCAGTTTTGGCATAACAATAAGCCCAACCAATGTGAGCCAGAAAAAACCATAAGAGACAAATGCGGTAAATCCGAAAGTGTTATTTTTTCTTACTTCCATAATACCTGCAATAATTTGTGCTATACCCCCATAAAAAATGCCCATAGCAAGTATCATCGAATTCATCTCAAATATTCCCGCATTGTGCAGGTTGAGTAAAACTGTAGTAAGTCCAAATGCAAGTAACCCAAGCGGAGCGGGATTTGCGCTGGTATCTTTAATTACCATAGCCGGCTGATCCATAATTTTTTTTTTTTGAAAGTTTAAAATACTACTCTTAATTGAAATTCCCCCGAAATTTTTTTGCAAAGATTTTATTTTTTCATATTTATATATTTTCCCTGGTTCCATAGCCAATTTAATTTTAGCTAATAAGCCTTATGACACGAACTTTTACGAAATTCGTGTATTCATACGAACTAAACAATAATTCGTATATTTGTACGAATTAAATTAAGTTCGTAGATTTACACGAAAAAGAACCGAATTCGTATATTTAAAAATTAATATAATGCAGGCTGTTCTTACCGGTGATATAGTAAATTCAACAAAGCTTTCTCCGGCAAAGGAAAAGGCACTGATTAAGTCATTGGAACAAGTACTCCAACCCTATAAATATGAATTTTATCGGGGAGACAGTTTCCAGGTTTTGATGAAAGATGCCGGCAATTCGTTACGTATAGCATTACTTTGCAGAACAGTGGCTATAAGTATTACTGAAAAAAATGAAACCGACGTAAAAATAAGTATAGGCTTGGGGGAGGTAAATGAGCGGATTAAAACGCTCGGCGCAGCGAAAGGAGAAGCATTTATTATATCAGGACGGGCATTTGATGAAATGGAAAAGACTAATGAAAGGCTCGCGATTTCTACACCAGATAACACGGCCAATATTACTTTTCAAATAATTGGTGATTATATAAATTCAATATTCAGCAAGATGACGCCTAAGCAGGCAAAAGTAATTTTTGAGTTATTGAAAGGAGGACTACAGCAGGATGTTGTAAAAAGATTAAAGAAATCAAAAAGTACGATTAGCCAACACGTGAGCTCAGGAAGATGGACTGAGATTGAAAAAATTTTAAATCAATATGAACTATTAGTAAAAACTATTAGTTAATCAAATATTAAGCATGTTCATTGCATCTGTATGGCTAATAAAATTATTATTAGCGCATCTTTTAACAGACTTCATTTTTCAACCCCGTAGCTGGATAGAGAGCAGGAACGAAAAACATTTTAATTCCGGAAGATTGTATCTCCATGGTATTGTTACAGCCTTGGTTGCATGGACATTGATTGGCTGGAAATACTGGCTCGTCGCCCTTGTAATTCTTATTACCCATACAATTATTGATGGATGGAAATCTTACCAAAAACAGAATAGCACTTATTTTTTAATTGATCAGTTGCTACACATAGTAGTAATTACAGCCTGCTGGTATTTTACGTTCATAAAATGGAATGATGTGCAGGGCGCATTTGAAAAGCTAAACAGCAATTCTCACTTTTGGCTGATTACAACAGCCTGCGTATTTCTCACTGCACCCTCGGGGATTTTGATTGGGCAATTGACCAGGAAATGGCGGGAAAAGATACCGGATTCAGAGAACCTTGCAAATGCCGGTAAATGGATTGGGATCGCCGAGAGAATTATCATATTGATCTTCGTGATGCAAAGCCAGTATTCAGCTATAGGACTGCTAATCGCCGCAAAGGGAATCATCCGGTTTAATGAAAAAGACCGGCAGGAAATTAAAACTGAATACCTGGTGATTGGCACCCTCCTAAGTATGGGAATAGCTATTGTTACAGGGTTAATAATTAATACACATCTATGAAGTATTATAAATGGATCGGGTTCTTCGCATGTGCTTTATTAATTATTAGCTGTTTCCTGCCATGGGCCTATTATGCTGATCTCAATAAAACCTTCAATGGTTTTTTTTCTGAAAAAAATAATTATGGCAAGCCGGGAAAATTCTTTGTTTTTTTTGCTATCATATCCATTGTATTAATTTACCTGGATAAAATATGGGCAAAGAGAACCTTGTTATTTTTCGCGGCGCTGAATATTGGCTATTTAATAAAAACGTATATCCTGTTTACTTCCTGTTATAATACCTACTGCCCGGAAAAAAGGATCGGGCTTTACCTGTTAATTATAAGTTCTGTTTTTATTATGATTGTTTCAATTTTTCCTGATATGAAAATTGAAACTAAAGAGATTGATGAGAAAGATTAATAAATCCACGGGCAGAAATCATTCAAAAAGCTCAAGCCTGTTTTTAGGACGCTTATCGTCAAGCCAGATAAAATTCTTCAGCCTGGATTCTTCAGTGGGAATTTCCTTCATTGGGTACATTTTGCCTTTTACATCGTTTACAAAAAGTACCTTTATAAGATCATCATTTTTAAAGTAAAGATCAATAACGTCGCCGGTAGCACGATTCATTCCAATATAGGCGCTGTCTTCATCTATCGCATAATATATACTTTCAGCCTGTGAGCCTTTTACACGCATGTAATCTATTTTCCCATCAACAAAATATCCGTTAATTGTTTTACCTGCAATCTGGTTATAAAAGCCCTGCGTGGTTTTGTTTATTATCATACCTTTTTCAAACACATAAAGTCTTTCAGGTTTTTTATTTTTTGTATAAAGAAAAATTGTATCGCCGGCCACCTGGTTTCTACCGCTCCACACTACAGGGTCATAATACAATTGAAAAACAGAATCCTTTGCCGAAAAGAACAGGCTGTCACAAATACTTTGAAGAGAGTCATTGAAAATTTTTACATGATGAAATGCAAGAAAATATCGTATTGCCGAATCTGATTTATTAATGGAGTCTTTTTGCTTTTTGTTTTGTAGCGCAAGGCTTTCCATCGAGATGGAAGGCAATATATATCCCGAAGAATCTAAAGAGACCGTATCACGTCTTGCCAAATCTTTAGGCCGAATAGTCATTTGAGATGAATCAATAACCTGTATACTATCTTTTGGAATTGCTGCCTGTCTCTTTTCAATAATGCTGTCATTCATTTTTAGAAAATCTGCTACATGACTAATTTTGCCGGAAGAATCAACCTTATGGGATGGATTTAAACCTGAGGTACTATCAGGCGTGGCACCAACATGTGTACTGTCTGAATTTAAATTGACATGTAACGTATCTTGTGGAATACTATCTCTCACGGCACTATTTTTTGCTAATATAATTTCTGCATTATTTACATGGGTACCTATTCCTGAAAAAAGTGTGTCGGCTGCTATATATGTGCTATCGTCTTTTTGTGCAATGATCATCACGGGCTTTCTTGTAGCCAGGAATGAATTATTTTTTTTATTAAGGAATATCTGGTTGCCTGTTACAATAAATCCATTCGCAGAATCTCTAACGATAGCATTACCCTCCAGTTGCGCATTTCCTGATTTATCTTCAAGGGCCATACTATTAGCAATGTAAATTCGGCCACTGCTATCTTTCACAGAAGTGCGGCTTGTGAAAAAAGCATTACCTGTTTTTAGATCATAAGTGCCTTGTGTCGTATTGATGTCTACTTCCTGATTTTTAATATTAGTGTTCCCTGTGAAAGCTACAACTTCTGTTTGCATATTATAGATCAGTGAGTCAGCTTTTATTCTATTCTTCGGGCCAATCACATCTACATTGTTTCGAAAATAAACATCTTTCGTGTCTGCATAGTAAGTGCCTTCCCGGCTTGTAATAGTATTTCCCCTGTTATATACTTTACCACCGTTATGATAATTTCCTATACCAGTGTTGAGATTATAATCAAGGTCCTGTGTATATAATGTTCCCTTCTTATCAGTCAGTTTTACGTTTCTTTTCAGGTAAGCCGTTTTTTCTGTACCCACATACCTCAAGTAATCGGAATAGGTTTGCACACTATCCGCCTGGTTGATGTGTACATTTCCGAAGGCTTCCACAATATGTGTGGTAGGATTTATGGAGGCGCTGTCACTTGTAAAAATCGTGGTATTCTGTTTGATAATTGCACCTCCGGCAATTGTTTGTAGAGTAGTAAGAGAGTCAATAAATATCGTACGCATACTGGGGCCGCGAATGATTTCAAATTCTCTTAACGTATCATTAGTCGCCGGGGGAGGAGAGACTTGTGAATATGAATTAAAGCCAATGTTCAAAAAGACCAGGAAACATACAAATTTCATTCGTGTGTACATCCTACGTTAGTTAACCACTTTAAGTGTATCATCTACCAGGGGAGCCGTGATATAATCGCCTTTATCTTTTTTACCAAAAACAGAAATATTTACATAACGCTTTGGATGAACCCTTATATCGTCAAGAAGAATATTTATTTTATGAGTAGTTGATTCCAGGTTATTATACAATGTTTTATCATTAAGAAGCAATCCAAGTGAGCCATCTTTACTATTAATTTTTTCTGAGCCTTTCTTGAAATTTTCAACAGCGGCGTTTAAAGTATCGAGCGTTTGTTTTAAATCAACACTTGCGAATTTGGCCGAAGCAGTCTCAGCGTTTCCAAGGATATTATTTAGCTTTTGATTATTTGAATTAAGATTTGCAGTGAATGTATTTACATTTTCAATAGACCGGGAAAGAGTACCGGTTTGTGCATTCATCATTTCCTGGAGTGACCGGGCTGTTAGGGCAAACGATTCGGTTGTAGCGTTTAAATTTGAAACAATTCCTCTTACATTATTTTTGGTTGTGGGGTCAAATACATTAGTGATAATATGCAACACTGAATCAAGAGATTTTACCGCATTACGCACTTCATACAAAACCGGGTTTATTAATTTTAAAGCCTCATCAAATGCGCCGCCACTAAGAGATGTAATGATGGTATCCCCGCCTTTCAGATACGTTGAAGCATTTCCTAATTGTATCTCCATTACCGGGTTGCCCAAAAGGTTTGGATTGATCACTGCAAGAGAGTTGGTGGGAATATTCACATCCTTCGTCAGGTTTACGGTAACTACTATTTCTCTCATACCTTTTCCACCGTCCAGGTTAGAAATTGTACCAATCTGCAACCCGTTTATTATAACTGAATTAGATTTAGATAAGCCCTGTACATTTTGGTAAACCGCATAAAGATGAGTTTCTTCCTTGAAAAGGCTTTTGCCTTTAAGATAATTGAAACCTAAAACCAATAAAGCAATACAAACGATTGCAAGTAATCCTATTTTTGTTTCGTTGTTAATTTTCATTTTCTTTGGTTGATAATAAAAAGCTGGTCTAGAGGTTTATAAATTGCAATCACGAAAATAGTAAATCTTTATTGGCATACCTCACTCAATATCAATATATAATAGGGAGAGACCCGCCGCTCCTGAAAAGTAACAACACCAGGAGGTTATCAAATATCTGCATATAAAGGCTTTAGTGATATTCCAGCAATAGGTGTACAACAAGTAAGAATAATAATTCTTTTGGAGATAAAACGAGAAAGTTTCCTTAGTGGAATAAAGGAATATACTATTTACTAATATCTAAACCATCACTATTTCCTGCAAGTTGTGAACCTTCTACCTGTGACTTGTACTTTATAAGAGCACGTGTTATAGACTCCGCAATCTCCTGCTGACCCTTCTCACTATTAAGATAGCGTTCATCATTGTAGTTAGCAATGAAGCCTGTTTCGACCAGCACAGCTGGCATTGAAGTGGCTTGTAAAACCCAAATACCTTTCTGGCGTTGATGCACCCCAAGGTCCTCGCGACCCATATTAGCAATGTCATCCTGGATCACGGAAGCAAGTTTGTAGCTTTTCTTAAAATAGTTTTGAGTATACAGCAAAGCCTTTGCTTTCCACTCAGGACTGTCATCATTAATATCAAGGGTACTATCGTTTTCCGCGGTTGTAAATATCAAATCGCTCTGTTCCATTGCCTTTATTTTATCATTTGTTTTATGTGCGGCAAATATCCAGGTACTGGTCCCTTTTCTTTCTGTAGGGATTTTGTAGTATTGTTTTATGGGTACTTCCCGTGTATGGGGAGTAACGATTTTTTTTCTCTTTTTTCCTTTGCCTATATATTTAACGGTATTATATGTTTGGGTTCTGTAACCAGTAATACGTGAGCCTGTTTTAAGGTCTACTGCATCAGCATGTATACAAACAAATAAATCCCCGTGATTGTCGTTGGCAATCTGCGCTTTTTCTCTTGGTGATTGATAAATATCTGTTGTTCGTGTAGGAATTATTTCTAATCCGGGCATTTGCTCCTTCAACGTCTCTACAAGTTTTTTTGAGATGGCAAGTGTAATATTTTTTTCAAATGAACCTAATGTGCCTTCATATTCTCCACGAGCGCCTGCATCACTTCCACCATGACCTGCGTCTACAATAATTGTTTTAATTTTTTTGCCTTGCGCTTGTGTATATGTGCATAACGATAGCATTAATACTGTAAGAACAATACAACCTATAAATTGCGTTGAGAAAAAAGAAATTAGTTTCCTTAATTTAATCATTTGGACTAATTATTTTTAATTGAATTGGTACGAAATTGATATTCAGTAATCTTCACAAATCCTTAATTGAAATCTATCTACTTTTGTCCACTTCTGCTATGAACATGATAAACAAAGTTAGCTTAAAAACTGTATTGACTTTAGCTTCATTAGCCATACTATTTACACTGACTGTTCAAAGTAAGGATAATGCTTATTTAAAAACTTCATTTCACAGTTTTTTAACTTCATCTGCAGACACGATTCCTTCAGCCAATAAAAATCTTTCAAATAAAATAAACCAATTTGCAATTTCAGACACTGCAACAATTATAAAAATTCCGGTTGTTGACACTATCCCTTTTGGAAAAATTGATTCCCTTTCAGTAGATTCCCTTTCAGTAAAAGATTCATCTACTTTAAACAAAACCACGGACACTTTATTGTATAAGCTCTCAAAAAATGCTATCGAGGCGGTAGTGGATTATGCTGCAGAAGACTCTATGGTGCTTGATGTGCCAGGGAAAACAGTAACTCTGTATGGCAAACAGGCGACTACAAATTATAAGGACAATGAACTTACTGCTCCTGTTATTGCCTTCGACCAGGCGTCTGGAGACATAATAGCTTCAATTAAAAGAGACAGCCTGGGTAATGTGATTTCATTCCCATCGTACAAGCAGGCAGATTTTTCATCTAAGAGTGATTCGATCCGATTCAATATGAAGAGTGGGAAAGGCCTTACAAAAAGCACTTACACACAACAGGGAGAAATGTATGTGTATGGACAAACAATTAAAAAAATTGATAATGATGTTTTTTATGCTTTAAGAGGACGATTCACTACGTGCAATCTTGATACACCTCACTTTGCTTTTATAAGCAACAAAATAAAATTCATCAATAACAAAGTTGCGATCACTGGTCCGGTACACCCTGAGTTTGAAGGAGTGCCCATTCCCATATATTTGCCTTTTGGAATATACCCTCTGAGCCAGGGAAGACATTCAGGTTTTCTTGCGCCCAACTTTACCGCAAGTCAGCAATTAG
Source organism: Chitinophagaceae bacterium (assembly GCA_046593045.1). Taxonomy (GTDB): domain Bacteria; phylum Bacteroidota; class Bacteroidia; order Chitinophagales; family Chitinophagaceae; genus Ginsengibacter. The sequence goes on from JBKJRY010000192.1 coordinate 15,036, forward strand.
GACTTGGCCTTGAAGGGTTAGGTTATTATAAAGTTCTCAATGATAACTGGGATATCATCATGAGAACTAACATTTATTCCTATGGAGGATGGACACTGAATTTAAGCCCGCATTATTATAAAAGATATCGTTATACGGGTAACCTGGGCTTTGATATACAAAATTTCAAATCTAACTTCAAGGGAGATCCTGACTATTCACGAAACAGGAGTTATCATATTAACTGGAGCCATTCTACAGATAGTAAAGCCCGGCCAGGAGTAACTTTCAGCGCAAGTGTAAACGCCGGAAGCAGTAGCTATAATTCTTATGTTCCTAACCGGCCTATACAAAATTTTCAAAATCAGTTATATTCTACTATTGCTTATTCAAGAACATGGAAAGACAAACCTTTTAATCTAACAGTTACTGCCAATCATAACCAGAACACCAATCTAAAGATCATCAATGTTAACCTGCCGGACGTAGGGTTTAATGTTCAAACTATTTATCCTTTCAGAAAAAAGGAATTTGTAGGTGCTCCTAAGTGGTATGAAAATTTAGGGATCGCCTATAACGGAAATGCTAAAAGTCTTTTTTCTTTTTATGATACACTCCCGCATATTTTCCAGCAGATAGCAGATACATTTCAATTTGGTGCGCATCACTCCCTTCCTATCTCTCTTTCTTTACCCCAAATGGGTGCTTTTCAGGTAGCCCCATCCATTAGTTATGATGAGACATGGTACCAGAGAAAAGTTTTCAGAGCATGGGATCCTTCGAGAAATAAAATGGATACAACTATAACTAAAGGCTTCTACACTGCAAGGCAGATGTCATTCGGTATGGGAATTTCCACGAGGATATTTGGAATGATAACAGCAAAAAATAAGGATGCTAAAATACAGGCTATTCGTCATGAAGTGCGTCCGACATTAGGCCTCAGCTACAAGCCAGACTTCAATAAAAACAATTTTTATTATACACAGGTAGACACAACCGGGAGAAAAGCTCAATTTTCGGTTTTTGAACGAAATGTTTATAGTTCTTATTCGCCAGGCAGATTTGGCGGGCTAACGTTTGGTATTGATAACAACTTGTCGATGAAAGTGCGCAACAAAAAAGATACAGGGGAAAATGCGTTAAAAAAAGTATCGCTTATTGATGGATTCAGTATCAATACCAGTTACAATTTCTTTTTAGATTCTTTTCAACTTAGTCCGTTTGCTGTTTCAGCCAGGAGCAATTTATTTGATAAGATAAATATTACGGCAGGTGCGATACTTGATCCTTACGATGTGAATGCTCAAGGCCGGAGAGTAAATAATTTATTATGGCAACGCAATGCTTTTTCGTTAGGCCGGCTGGTGAGTGGTAACGTATCGGTCTCGAGCAATTTCAAAGGCGGAGATAAGAAAACAAATTCTACCACCACCACAACAGACCAGGAACGGGCTGATTTGATACGAAACAGTGGGTATACCGCTGACGAATATAATAGTGAGATGGCTTATATAACCAACAATCCGGGAGAGTTTGCAGATTTTAATATTCCCTGGTCTGTAAATTTTTCATACTCCCTGAGCTTTTCTAAAATTTTTGTGGCAAATCAGGGCTTCAGGACAGATTATACACAAAATACCAGTTTTGGAGGCACATTGAATCTAACACCAAAATGGCAATTAGGTATTAACGGGTATTATAATATTTCCCTGGGCCAGCTTAACACAATTTCAGTTTCCATTTCGCGGGATATGCATTGCTGGCAAATGGCAATCAATCTTTCTCCTGTTGGAAGGTATCGTTTCTTTAGCATTAATATAAGTCCCAAATCACCCTTGCTTCGTGATATAAAAGTGAACAGGACACGTTATTTTTATGACGGGCTGTAACTTGGCTTCGAAAGTATAGAGAAGAAGGGTTTACTTTCCTTTACTTGTTATGTATTTGATCCAGGTATTAATAAAAAAAGCGTTGGCCGCATTGCTGCTCTTTGCGTCACTCAGGTGCATTGCAATACTTAAATTATCACAATTTGAAGTGATCACATAGTCAAGTCTGTCACCGGATGCCGATGAAACTGTAAGGCCCTTAAATTTTGTACATCCAATTTGATATTGCTTCGCATATCCCATGGGCCCATCAGTGGTAAGTTTTTTTGAAATCTCCTGCAACGCTTTAATAAACTGTGGAAGTAGTTTTTTCTCCACAGGAAACAAGCCGTTAAATTTATCAGTTTGGGTTACATGGTCAGCGTAAGTGACCGACTGGGCCAGTCTTTCATCGAGAAGTGCATATTTCTGTGCCTTCGCGCTTATAAGGAATAAAGAAAAAACGAGAATTAAAAAATATCTCATAAATGATTGATTTGATTATTTGTATTCTCCGAAGACTACCCTTAGCGCATCTGAAATCTCTCCTAAAGTGCAAAAATTTTCCACTGCCTCCACTACTATAGGCATTAAATTTTCATTATTAGTTGCATTCTCTTTAATTTTTTCCAGGCTTGCCTGCGCTTTTTGATTATCTCTTTTTTTCTTCAATGTTTTTAGCCGATCTGATTGAACCTGCCTGATACTGTCATCTATAGTGAAAGAAGGTGGTTTCAATTCCCCGCCTTCTTTAAACGCATTTACTCCTACAATTATTTTACTTTTTTGTTCAATGTTCTGCTGATATTTATAAGCACTCTGGGCTATTTCATTTTGAATAAACCCCTGTTCAATTGCATTAACACTGCCACCCATTGCATCAATTCTTTCTAGTAATCTCCATGCTGCATTCTCCACTTCATCAGTTAGGCTTTCAACAAAATAGCTGCCAGCCAGCGGATCAACAGTATCTGCTATACCACTTTCATAGGCTACAATTTGCTGCGTTCTTAATGCGGTGGCAGCGGCAGCTTCGGTGGGCAGGTTCAGGGCTTCATCATATCCATTCGTGTGCAGGCTCTGTGTGCCGCCCAAAACTGCCGCCAACGCTTGTATTGTAACCCTGCTGATATTATTCAAAGGCTGCTGAGCTGTAAGGGTGCTTCCCCCGGTTTGAGTGTGAAAACGCATCATCATTGCTTTTTCATCTGTAGCGCCGGCATCCTTCATAATCTTAGCCCACATCCTTCTGCCCGCCCTGAATTTGGCCACCTCTTCAAAAAGATTGTTATGTGAATTAAAGAAAAAGGATAGCCGTTTCCCAAAAATATTAATATCCAGCCCCTTTGCCAATGCAGCTTCTATATAAGCTTTGCCATTGCTTAACGTGAAAGCAATTTCCTGCACCGCGGTGCTGCCTGCTTCTCTTATGTGATAACCGGAGATAGAAATAGTGTTCCAACTAGGAAGTTCCTTACTGCACCATTCAAATATATCAGTGATGATGCGCATTGAAGGCTTAGGTGGATAAATGTATGTGCCACGTGCAGCGTATTCTTTCAATATATCATTCTGTATGGTTCCCCGCAATTGAGACAGATCAGCGCCTTGTTTTTTTGCAAGGGCCACATATAGCGCTAACAAGATAAAACCGGTGGCGTTGATGGTCATAGAAGTTGAGACATCTTCCAAACGTATTCCTTTGAATAATGCTTCCATATCTTCTAAAGAATCTATGGCCACACCTGCTTTACCTACTTCTCCTTCAGACAGGGGATGATCACTATCATAGCCAATTTGCGTAGGCAGATCAAATGCGACACTTAAGCCGCTTACACCTTGTGATAGGAGGTAATGATATCTCTTATTGCTTTCTTCTGCCGTACTAAATCCTGAATATTGCCTCATGGTCCAAAGCCGGCCCCTGTACATATCTTCCTGCACGCCCCTGGTAAAAGGAAACTCGCCGGGCTTAAAATCGTTGTTTACTTCCGCCGAAATATCGGCAGGGGTATACAGCTTTTTTATTTCAATACCGGAATCAGTGTAAATTTTTTTCATAATGTTGCTGCTTAAATATTAGGCAAAGAAATTACATAATTTTCTTGGCTTCAAAATTTAAGGCGTCCAAAACAACATTATGAAGTGAAGCTTTAGGATTATTGATGAGAAAGTCAATGATTTGTTTGTTCAGATCCATGCCTGAAGCCTTGAAAGGGAGGGTTGATGCAAGCTGGTTTACTACGTAGATATTTTGCTCCTTCAAATTATTAATAGCTTTCCAAACCTCACTGGAAACATATACCTGCTGGCTTACGTTATAATCGTATTCCTGTCTTATGGCATCAATCAGTGAAACCTGCATCTGGCGAGATGAGAGTCCTGCATTTGGTGTGCGTGATAATAAATTCTGCAGAGAGATTCGTTCAGCAAGCAGTGCAAGCCTTTCATATGCCTGGAGGCGGAGTTTTAAAGTTTCAGGGTCGATACCTGTCTTTTCTTTAATTTCCTTCTTAAGAGTTGTAAACTCCGTAATCATCCAAATGGTAGCTAAGAATATTACTCCCATCAGTATGACAACAATGGTCTCAAATGTTGACATTGTGATAATTTCAAACAAAAATAGTCAATCCCAAAACAAAGGGTTGTAAATTTGCAGGTGAAAAAATGATATTAATTTTTTGACTTATTAACGATTAATCAGGCAAGATCGTATTCTAAAAAAGAAATAATTATGGAAACAATTAATAAACCACCGGTTACTTTTACAGAAGGGGCTGTTAATGAGATTAAACGATTGATGAATGCACCAGGATTTGATTTAGACAAGCACTTACGTGTAGGCGTTAAGGGCGGAGGCTGTTCAGGGATGACTTATATTCTCGAATTTGATACCAAGACTGAAAAAGATGAGCTTTTTGAAATAGAAGGAATTCCGTTTATTATGAATCCTGCTCATGGCATATACCTTACTGATATGGAAGTTCATTGGGAGGGCGGGCTCAATTCACGGGGATTTACCTTCAATAATCCGAACGCAAGCACTACATGCGGCTGCGGAAGTTCTTTTGGAGTTTAAGGAGCTTCAAACTGTTCACCCTGATAGATAGATAAGAACCTCAGCATTTCATATTCTCTATTTTTTAGTATGACTTCGTAAACAGTTGGTAGAGTAATGGACTCTTCACTGGATATTGTTTTCAATTGTACGCGTTATGTCATGAGCCTCCAACAGGCTTAATAAAGATGAAATGGATGACATCGATCAAACTGTCACGGAGTATTGATTTTTCGAGAACGCTTCCGAAAATTTGCAGCAGCAATTTTATTGACGATTATATTAAATCTGCATCATAACATTCGTTTGTAATTATATCAAGTTTCCCTTTTACAAGTTCAGTGACTTTTGCTGTGGCGTAAGGAAACATCTTTCTTAAATCTATTTCTTCAGTATTTCGCAAAGTGTCCTGTAGTGTTTTCATGAATATATTTTTTATTTCTGTGGCAAGGTTAATTTTGCAAATCCCCCTGCTAATAGCTTCTTTGAGTTGCCAGGCCGGAACACCTGAACTTCCATGTAACACTAGCGTCGCCTTAACCTGGCTATGTATTTCTGAGAGAATTTCAAATTGGAGATTGGGTTCTTCCTTGTAAAAACCATGGGCCGTGCCAATGGCGATAGCAAGTGCATCAACGCCCGTTTGTTCCACAAATATTTTGGCTTCACCTGGCTGCGTAAATGCCTTTTGAGAATGTGATTGCCCAAGTTTAGCCACGTAGCCCAACTCTGCTTCAACATGTGCACTGTACCCCATAGCTCTTTTAACAACCTCCTTAGTTATACTAATATTCTCTTCAAAAGATAACTCACTTCCATCAATCATTACTGAGTCAAACCCGGCATCTAAGCAGGCCTGCACCAAATCAACAGAATCTCCATGGTCAAGATGGAGCCACCCCTCCACGCCAAATTCCTCCAAGCCAGTCCTTCCTAAATTGACAGCCGTTTTTAGACCCATATACTCAATCGAACTTTTTGTAAGCTGAAGAATGATTGGCTGATTGGCGGCAGATGCCGCTTTAAGCACTCCCTGCAATGTTTCAAGGTTATAAAAGTTTGTAGCCAACAAACCTTTTTTCTGTGTAGTAAATAATCGTAATTTTTCTTTGGCCGTCATGTTACAATAAGATATTAAATAATTCTTTAGCTTTTATTTTGAAAGATGCGGCACTTTCGAATGCAGCAGTACCGCCTGCAGCAGTGGTATTAATTGCCCCGGCAAGATTTGCAAATTGAAGGTTTTCCTCAAGGGGACAATGCAACAGATATTTGTAGATAAAACCGGCATTAAAGCTATCACCAGCTCCTATAGCATCTACAAAATGCCGATGCAAATAAGGAGGTGAAGAAGTGGCAATTCCCTTTTCAAAAGCTATGGCACCATTTACTCCAAGTTTCACAATAATTAGGTTTGCAAATACTCCTATTTTTTCTAAAGCTTTATTAAGTTTGCCTTCCCCTGACAGCATCAATATTTCTGATTCATTTGGTAAAAAAATATCTACAAAGGGCAGACAATCCTTGTATGGAAAATCCCACTTGTTGTGAGGGTCCCATTGTATATCAAGAGAGGTGGTAAGACCTTTTTCTTTGGCTGATTTGAATAAATAGACAATATCTGCTTGTACCCCCTTCTGCAGAAAATAGGAAGAAAAATGAAGATGATCGAAATTAGAAAGTTCTGCAATGGGAATACAGGTAATATCTAAAGCATCCATCGCACCACAGTGAGTAATGTTTGCACGATTCTGCGAATAATTTAAAACTATAGTCGCTCCTGTTTTGTGCGCATCCGTTTGTGAGATGTAGAAGGTCCTAACCTGTTTATTCTTTAATTCATCCAAAATGAATTCGCCAAATAAATCTTTTCCAACTATACCACAAAACGAAGTTTCGACACCAAGTGTTGCAATATTAGAAGCAAAAATGGCTGACGAACTTCCCAGCGTAATATTCATTTTATCTGCTAAAATTTCATGGCCAATTACGGGTATGCCATTTATATCATCTAATATTATATCAATGTTTAATTCTCCAACCACTAATATTTTCTTCTTATTCATTTGAATACATATTAAATCAGCCAAATAAAATCATCCTGGGATAGTTGCAATATTATAAATGTTCACTCCTTGTACTTCTCTGTTAATAGTCCCGCTCACTGAAGGAGTATCCGGCATTAGCCCTAATTCTATTGATTTAAAAAAACCTAAAAGCTGGCCTGTTAAGACCGCGGGAATTATATAAAAATCATTTGGCAGCAACGTCGAATTTTCTAGTTCAATATCAAGAATAGAATTTTCAAGCCCGGGAATTTTTCTACCAAAGCACACCGCTGGTATATACATAGAACCAGATGCTATCTCTTTAGCTAAATCTTTCTCATATTGAAAAACATGATCGTCATTTGAAAATAGGTAAACTATTAATGACCTTTTATTGGCAACAACCCTCGGGCCATGCCTAAACCCAAGAAACGAGTCATGCTTACAGATTACCCGTCCATCACTTAATTCCTGGAGCTTTAAATGGCATTCACGCGCAATGCCCAGAAGGGGGCCCGATCCCAGGAAAATAACTCTTTCATATTTACTCTTTGCCACATCCTTTATGCAAGACAAATATTTACCAAGTATTTTTTTGGCATTTACTATCATATTATCAAACTGAAATTGCAAATTGCCCGCGTGAGAAAGCTTTGCAATAAGAACAATAGATAAAAGCATGGATGTAAAGCTACCCGTCATTGCGAGCCCTTTATCATTAGCCGCAGCGGGAAGAATAAACGTATAATAGTTTTTGCGATTGCATTTTTCAATTAACCGGCCATTTCCATTACAGGTAATTATTAAATGAGATATCCGTTTGCAATAAAGATTGGCAAGACGAATAGTCTCAAGGCTTTCAGGACTGTTGCCAGACCTGGCAAACGATATAAGCAATGTTGGAGCTTCGCCCAGAAAAAATAATTCAGGATGTGTAACCAGATCAGTGGTGGGAATGGCCTGAACTACCCTCCCGGTTTCTGCCTGCAATATTCCTTGAACGGACTCTCCAATAAAAGCCGATGATCCGGCTCCGGTTAAAATAATTCGTATATTTTTCAAACTTAAAATTGGGGCTAAAAACTCTTCCAGGCTTTCCTTTTGTTCAAGAACCTGCTTAAATACATCTTTCCAAAGTTTTGGCTGCCCGGCAATTTCCTTTGCGGTATATTTAGAACCGATAGTGCTGCTATATTCCTGGGCAAGATTTGGATTGTTAAGTTGTAACATATTTTTCTATCGTTTTACCTTCTTTATAAACTGAAATATTATTTTATTTTTCAAACTTTATATAAACTTGGTTTCTTTTTCGGTGCATCCATTTTTGTCTCCTCAACTCCCATTAAATATGCGGAGAGAATGGCTAACACCATTCCTCCTATAATTACAGGATGCGGTATAACCGCATAAATACCGAGAGAAATGATAACGGTAAGAACAGGTGAAAGAGCGGTTGTCATCGGTGCGATAATTATTGCTTTTCCATATCGAAAGGCATACACTAGGCAAAGCGCCCCGAATGCATTTAATATTTGAATCAGGCCTGTTAGATAAGGACCATTGAAACCCCAGTTTATTGGTTGTGAAAAATCAGTCATCCATAACGCTACCGGAATAAGTACAACAGAACTGATCA
>JBKJRY010000214.1:0-4313 GCA_046593045.1 Chitinophagaceae bacterium
CACGAGTGAGTTTAAAGCAAATGTTTTTCTCAAGTCCTGGTTACCCGTTATTTTTTTCCCATACTCATATACCTGGGGCAAGAGTTCATCCAGCAGTTCTATTGGACTCGTAAAAGAAGTTCCCTTCATGATTTGCAACGCCCTGTCGGTCATTGCAAACATCAATGCGTTTCCGGCATTCGTAGACTGTGCGGCAAATACTTTTGAATCGGACCAAAGAATATTCTGAGTTCCAAGGCCTATCTTACGAATGCCAGACTCAGATTCAAGCAAGGCTGCGGTTTGCCAGGCTTCTGTTACAAAACTGCCTTTAAACCGGTAAGGAAAAAGAGGCTCCCTTTCAAAATTTGAGTCAACATTATTAATCCTGATTTTCGTTGTCTTTTTCATATTGCTATCAAACGATTGAGAATTAAATGGAAATCCAACCATACCCAGTGCCATGAATGCACCTGTTTCACTTACAAATTCTCTACGGCTAATTCCTTTTTTTTCTTTTTGCATTTGTTATTTTTTTTTACAATATTATTCGGGAATATTATTCAAAGTGTACCAAGCTTCCGAAGACCATAGGGACTGCCCACTGGCGCTTTGAATATTTTCCGGCAACCTGAAATAAATCACATGTTCCTTCATTAAACCTGGAATGTCAAGATAGACCCGCTTCCTGTCCGGTGATATGATAAGACGCTCAATTTTCAATTTTTCCAAATCAATCTTTGGGCCCCCATAACCTGCTGTAGGAAGATATCGCCATTGTTGTATTAAAAGATCAGCCGCCGATATTTCCTGTCCCGCTTTTAGTGCCTCCGTAAAATCTATTTCAAAACCACGGGGTTTGGCACGAACAGCAAGCATTTCGAATGTTGGCTTTCCATTGTATTTCATTCGCTGAAGGCCGTACTGTTTTTCTTTCCAACTCCAGCCGCCAACCATTCCTACTCCTCCCACATACAGCGCCCCGTCAGGGCCGCGGCAAATACGATTCACCCCTGCTTCCAAACCTTGCGTAAAACGAAATACTGCACCCTGGTACTCACCATTTACTTTTTCCAGAAAATCCCGTTTTATTCCTCCATGTGTCACATCTCCATGAATCATTTGTCCTTTATAAAGCCCATCTTCCAATAGTATTGGCTGTGAAGGCGAGTTGGCTATTTCATCTTCAGGTAACCATATTGCGGGGGGAGCAGTTGGGGGTGCAGGCAAAGAATCCGGCAGTCCCCAGTGCATTCCATTAAAGAGTCCTTTTTTAACATGGATTAGTTTATTAGCAGGAATCCATTCGCCCTGGTTGTCTGTCTCGAATAATTCTCCATCATTACCCACACCTATTCCATTTGGCATACGTAAACCATAATTAATCCATTCGTAGCTTCCATCCATTGCGATCTTAATTGTTCTGCCACGATCGGGCTTTTGCTTCTCATCCGACATCAGCCGCATAGCCAGACCCAGCGTTACATAAAAATGACCCTCATTATATAACAGGCCCAAAGCGAATTCATGAAAATCACCACTAACGCCCCACGAATTGCAGACCGCGCGATACTCATCAATAATTTCATCGCCATCCCGATCTATCAACTGGGTTAGTTCCTGTTTCTGTAAAACAAATATCTTTCCGTTCACTACTGTAATGCCCAAGGGTTCCGCCAATCCGGAGGCTATACGCTTTACTGTAATTTTATTTGTGTCCCCGGTTTCAACACCATCCAGTAAATAAACTCCGCCGATGGAATCCCATGTTGTAACTAATAAGCGGCCACCAGGTAGAAAAGCCAGCCCGCCTACCCTTGGCTTAAAATCATGTTTATGAATGGTGCTGACATCATAGCTCGGATGAACTCCTTCCAGTGCTGCTCCATAGCCGGGTTTCACATAGTTGACCTGGACGTTTTTTATTTCTGGAACCGCATTATTTTCTTTCTTATCACCTGGTTTCAAAGAAAGAACATATTCTAACATCACTGTTATTTCCTTTTCAGTAAGTTTAGGATGAGGATTCATTATTGAACTTCCCCATACTCCTGATCCTCCTTCTTTAATTTTCCTGATTAACTGTTCATGCGGGCTTTTGTCATTTTCATACCGTTGCGCAACCTGGTGGAATGAAGGGCCCACTGTTTTCGTATCAACCTCATGACAGGTAAAGCAATCACTTTTTTCCATCCAATACTTGCCACGGGAATCATATTCTTCCTGCAACTGCGGAGGATATTGCGCAGGAAGAGGATTGAAATATGTAGTCAAAGAAGTTTCTTTTTTTGTATTAAGTTTTAGAGTTGTATCGGCTGATTGTAAGGAAATATTTATACCATCCGGTGAACCTGTTATTTTAAATAATCTTTCCAATCCTGGCTTTCCCGTTTCGCTTCGTACAAACTCCGGACGTTCTTCTATGTAAATGGTGTCTCCCGTGGAAAGGATTAATTCAAATTTCAGATAGATATGGTCACCCTTGAAAACATATCCCTTACTTACAATCTGAGATGAATCTTTTTTACCATCGAATTCAGCAACCCATTTCAATTTTTGAAGGCTATCAGAAAAATAGGATTCCCCCCAGGTAGTGGGTTGTACATTTTTCTTGTTGGTATATGCCGCGCCTTCCAGCATAACTCCCCCTTTCCATACTTTATATAATGTACAGTGAGCAAGATCATAAGCCACATAACATGCTGAGTCCAGCGCCAGTGTAAGCATGCGGGGCTTCTTATCTAAAACCGATCTGAAAGCCCATGGATCTCCTGGCCTCTCAATGTTAGGGGATTTTTGATTACATGCCGGCAAATAGAAAATTATAAAAGCAATTAAAACGATGTATTGAAGTCTAATCATTATACTTGTTGTTACAGCTGATGAACATTTTATAAATTATTTTTTTCGGAGTCAAGATATGGTTTTCATTGTGTGGCTATGGCCAGTTACGAAATTTGCGAAGGAAATCAAATGTTACTTCACTCCGCGTGGAATGCCCGCCATTTAAACTTAATTTTTATTCTATCACCAGAATTAAACTGGTCAATTAAATATCTAAGTTATATGTTTCATCAATGGTTCTTATCATTTATGTGTGTTGTCTGATAAGTCGACTTGGTCAAAACGCAGATCTTGTCCGGGCGGCGCTTTTAAATTTTATGAAGCAGGAAAATTTAGGCGCTGCTTAAAGGTAAATGAGCATTTAGTTGCGCCACACCCACTGTATCTTTGCTTCATATCTTCGCTATACGGAGTCGCAGGTTTTTAGTTGGTCCTGAAACAGAACAAAAGATATTTACTATTGTTATCCCATAAAATACTTTCATGAAAAACAGGCCCCGGTTATTGGTTATCTTAAACACAATTACTTTACTGATGATGCTGTTTGCAAATTATGCAAGCAATACCGGTTTTTTTTCGAATGAAAATGTAGGTGATATAAGTCATAAGTATGATACATTATTTGCGCCTGCCGGTTATGCATTCACTATCTGGGGAGTTATATTTTTATTGGCGATTGGCTTTGTGATTTATCAATGGGTTTTATTTAAAGACAATGATAAAGACAAGTATATACAGCGTACCGGCATTTGGTTTAGTGTAGGCAACCTTGCGAATGCGGCCTGGTTATATTGTTGGCTGAATGAACAAATAGGTCTTTCCGTTATATGCATCCTGGTGTTGTTGTTGAGCCTCATAATATTAACCGTTAATCTCCGGCTGGAGCTTGATGATGTTCCTGTTCGCAATATATTTTTTGTATGGTGGCCTGTCACATTCTATTTGGGTTGGGTAATGGTGGCAACTATTGCTTGTATTGCATCATGGCTTACGTCAATAGGGTGGGATGGGTTTGGTGTGAGTGAAGATGTATGGACAATAGTCCTTTTATCAGTTGCCTGCTTAATTTATCTGCTCCTTGTTCAAAGAAGAAATATGCGTGAAGCAGCCATCGTAGGGGCCTGGGCCTTTATTGCCATTGCTGTGCGACAGTGGGATGTTCATGAAGGAATTGTAATAACTGCAATTTGTGCAACCTTAATTTTAATAACGGCAAGCGGTATCCACGTATTTAAAAACCGGGAGTATGCCATTCCGTCAAAATTAAAAAGGAGAGAGTGGTAGCGTCTTATTTTACTTGCCTTTACAAATTCCCATGCAGCTTCAATGATTTTGTTATATCCGGCAGATGGCTTGCGTCGTCCCGGTTGTATAGCAGAGCCTTTGTTACTTTGCAATTTCTTTTAGCAACCCACTAAACACAATTCCGTGCAGCGGATAGACTCAATACCAATATAATCTTCCCAATATTCCTCTTGGCCTGAAAGTAG
>JBKJRY010000313.1:0-13795 GCA_046593045.1 Chitinophagaceae bacterium
GTTGACACAGATAATTTCAGTGCTTCGGCAAGATCTTTAATATTAATATTTTTCATTGAGTAAATGTCAAAATTTGAGACCAACACGAGAGATTAGAACATTAAAATTTACACGTCAAATCTTATGATGGATAGGGTGCTGACTGTATAAAAGATTACAATTTTGCGAAAACGATTTCGTAAATAAAGCTAAGCCATAATGTAAACAGGAGGAAAAAAACCTTTACTTTAGGGATCGCGATTTGCTTTAAACTTCAAACGATTGATATGAATACAACTCAAAATAACTTCACAACAAAAGAAATTAGCCCTTTAGGCAGCATGGATGAATGGGAAGATGATGTCCTGCAACGTTACCCTGAACCTGACAGTATCGCTTCTTCAAAAGCAACTGAAGAATATCGTAATTATGACGAGCCTGTAAGAGACACTGTGAAGGAATTTTACCGGTTGAACCATACCTATCAAACCTATGATTTTGTGCAGGAAAAGCGCAATCACTATTTGAAGTTTGATAAAAAAGAAATGCCTGTATGGGATGCATTTCAGTTCTTAAATCAATTAGTAGATGATTCCGATCCCGATACAGATCTTGACCAGTTTCAACATTTATTACAAACTTCCGAAGCCATACGTAGAGACGGTCACCCTGACTGGATGGTGCTTGTAGGTTTGATGCACGACATGGGGAAAGTGCTTTGTTTATTCGGTGAGCCGCAATGGGCCGTAGTAGGAGATACTTTTCCTGTGGGCTGCCCCTATTCAGATAAGATTGTATATCCTGAATTTTTTAAAAACAACCCCGATTATTCCAAACCGGAATATCAGACCCAATATGGCGTGTATAAAAAAGGATGCGGCTTACGCAATGTAGATATGTCGTGGGGGCACGACGAATATGTTTACCAGATGCTGAAGGGGCGCATTCCTGAAGGCGGTTTGTATATGTTGCGGTATCATTCCTTTTACGCATGGCACCGCGAAGGAGAATATGAATATCTCCTGGATGATCACGACAGGGAAATGCTAAAGTGGGTAAAATTATTTAACCCATATGATTTGTATTCAAAAAACCCTGAACCACCAGACTGGAAGAAGTTAAAGCCATATTATGAAGATCTTGTTGCAAAATATTTACCTGCTTCTTTGAAATTTTAATAGTGACCTATTTATAGCATAAATGGTAAGGTAATATGCTGCTTATCTTTGGAAGATATTAAAGAATGTTTTTGTTCCTGGAAATACAAATCATCTTTGGAAGAAAAATTAATCAATTATCTTTCATAGCAATTCTTAGCTGCACCAGTTTTTTCTTTTAGAGAAACGCTTTTGCATCCTAAACTATTTGTTCATTAATGGAAAAAACTAATTCTTTAATAACTTCTTTCCTAAAACACCTTCCTCTATTTTGGTTAATAAGCATTGCGTCCTGCACCACCTCCAAAATTTATAATACATCGATTACAACGGATAGTTACAGCAGCCCTTATGATGTAGCAACTCTTGCAGTTAATAATAAAGCTATATTGCTCCCATACAATCGTATTATAGATCCGGCAGGTACTGTTATCCGTTATGGCCAGCCCTCGTTAGAGAATCACAGCCTTGACTGTGTTTTATTACCTGGCGAGGAAATTTTAGCTGTTGAAGATCGCTATGGAGTGGCGTTTTTTGATATTCTAAATAACAAGCTGCTTTTTCATCTTGACTATACATCAAGAGAAACTTACAAAACACTTGTCAGCACTTATTCCGGTATTAAAGTATTGATCCAGGGCAATGCCATTCATATATATTGGGGCGCTGCCAGTCCCGCTACGAGAGCTTCGTACATTATGGATGCAGTTTGGGATGGTGAAAAAGCAGAAATACGAGATGCAATTTCTTTCAATGCTGTGGCCCCCGCGCCAATGGCACTACCGAATGATATTGCAATTAATGAAGAAGAAGAAGGTGAATATTATTTATACGTGGTTTTGAACGGAAACAGCCAGTTATGTAAGGTAAGATTAAGTGACAAAAAAACGGTTTGGACGACCTCCACAGGCGCTGCGCCTTTTGGTGTTGCACTTTCATCCTCCAAAGCTTATGTTACTAATTGGGCAGGTCCGATACCTACAGATGCCTCAAAGGAAACTGCCGGCATCCCTTATGGAAGCGCGTATGTTGATACACGAACAGGAGCCACCGCTGCCGGTACCGTGTCAGTAATTGATTTGGAATCAGGAAAGACAATGTCTGAGATTGAAACGGGGCTGCATCCCAATGCAATTATTATAAGTAATGACCAACAATTTGTATATGTATCCAATGGCAATAGTGATAATATTTCGGTGATAAGCACTACGGATGACAGTGTTGTTGAAACCATATCTGTACGTTTGAATGGAGAAGAAAATTCTTTTATAGGCGATTCTCCGAACGCATTAGCAATAAATGCCAGCGATACTATTTTATATGTGGCTAATGGTATGGATAATGCTGTTGCAATGATAAGGTTGGGAGAAAGTTCTTCCTCCTTTGGAAAAGGAAAAAGTATAATAGAAGGGTTCATTCCAACAGAGGCATATCCCGCAGGCCTTTCTTTGAGTAAACAAACTTTGTATGTAGCTAACCTTGAAGGAGAAGGCGCAAGAGCAAGCACCAATAAAACATATCAGGCACATCAGCAGGAAGCAACTATTTCTATAATTCCGTTGCCGGGTAAAGACAAATTAAATTCATATACCGAAAGAGTTAAAAATGCAAACCTGCTTTTCAGAACAAAACTTTCAAAGTTATTGCCACGGGATAATGTAGCGCCAAAGCCGGTGCCGGAGCGGATTGGAGAGCCTTCGGTTTTTAAGCACGTGGTTTATATTATTAAAGAAAACAAAACATATGACCAGGTAATGGGTGATGTGCCGGAAGGAGATGGCATGAAGTCATTATGTATTTATGGAGAAAATATTACACCCAATCAACACCTTCTTGCGAAGCAATTCCTGCTGATGAATAATTATTATGTATCAGGCAAATCATCCGCCGAAGGCCATTCATGGACGGATGCTGCTATAGTAACGGACTATATTGAAAAAAATGTACGGGCATGGTTTCGCAGCTACCCACATGTACTGGCGGATGCAATGGTTTATAATAAAGAAGGATTTCTTTGGAACAATGCACTAGATCACGGTAAAACAGTAAGGATTTATGGAGAGGCTTGTTCGCCCGTATGGCCAGATGGAATTGGATGGAAACAAATTTATGACTCAAGGCAACAGGGTAAGCTAATAGAATTTACGAATGAAAGTACTATTTCAAGGGTTCGTCCTATAATGTCACCAGGCTATCCATGTTACCAGGGACAACATTTTGCTGACCAGATACGTGCAGATGCTTTCATTAAAGAATTAAACGACTTTGAAAAAATGCCCGGTGACCACTTACCTCAATTAATGATATTGGCTTTGCCTGCAGATCATACAGCAGGACTTTCAGAAGGATTTCCCACCCCGCAAGCTATGGTTGCAGATAATGATCTTGCATTAGGAAGAATTATTGAAGCGCTTACCAGGAGCCGCTTCTGGGATTCAACAGTCGTTTTTGTTACCCAGGATGATTCCCAGTCAGGATGGGATCATGTATCAGCATATAGAACTACGGGATTTGTAATAAGCCCTTATTCTCATTTGCAAAAAACAATACGTACTAATTACAATCAAACTTGTATTGTGCGTACCATTGAACAAATTTTGGGTATCCCTCCGATGAATGTGATGGATGCTACAGCCTTGCCCATGTTTGATTGTTTTTCCGCGAATCTTAATAAAACTCCTTTCTCTGCTGTAAAAAATAATATTCCAATTGATCAAATGAATAAAAGTAGTGCTGCACTAACGGGGAAGGCTAAAGAATATTCCCTTCTCTCCGCTTCACATAAGCTTAACGAAATTGACAATGGTAATGATGATCTGCTGAACCGCATTTTATGGTTTGCGGCAAAAGGCGATAAATCCTATCCCAGGAATATGACCATTCCAAAGAAGGACAGGAAGAATGATGATGATTGATGTAACCCTCGTCCTAATCATATTTGCCTGGTCACTTCCAGTTATAGTTTGGTTTGGCTCCCATTTCAAAGACTAATTTATGGCCACTGATTATTTGCTGATGGTTAATGAAAGGCTTACTCATCGGCTTTCCATCAAGATAAACTTTTTGAACGTACTTATTTTCTTCTGAAAGATTGTTCGCTACAATATTAAAAGTCCGAGCCTTTCCACCGGCAATAAAATTTAATGTAACCTCAGGAAATTGGGGCGCTCCGATTGCATAAATGCCGGAAGCGGGGCTAACCGGGTAAAAGCCCATAACTCCAAAAATATACCATGCAGCCATTTGCCCGCAATCTTCATTTCCATTTATACCAATAGGTTCATTTCTAAAATTTTCAGACGTATGCTTTCTTACTAATTCCTGGGTTTTCCAAGGCTCTTCGCAATAATCATAAAGATAAATATAATGATGCCCCGGCTCGTTATCATGACGGTAATGTTTGCCTGTAAAATTTTCGTCGAGCTTTGCAGCAAATTTTTCCCTTCCACCCATCATGTTTATCATACCTGGAATATCGTGCATCGCACCAAAAGCGTAGGTCCATTGATCGCCTTCTGTGAATCCATCCCAGGCGCCTTTCCCATTTTTTTCGGCAAAAGTTCCATCTAATTTTCTTGGAAGCATAAAGCCCGAAGTTGGATCATAAAGATTTTTATAATTTTTACTTAACAAAATCAAATGATCATAATCGCTGACTTTCCCCAGGCTCTTTGCCATTTGTGCAACCGTGTAATCATCTATTGAATATTCAATGGTACGCGAAACGGATTCAGCAGTTTTATCTACAGGCACATACCCTATTTTCTTAAAGTATGTAAGCCCTGCCTGTGCTTCGTAGCTTGTCCATAAATCCCTGTCTGCGTATTTTAAAATGGCATCTTTATATGGTGGTTCCATGGCATCTTTTAATAGCGCTTTGTACGCAAGGTTAACGTCGTAATTACGAAAACCTTTTACATACGCATCCGCTATAACCGGGTCAGCATGTGTGCCTATCATAATATTTGTTTCAGCCGGATTAGGCCACATGGGCAACCGGCCACCTTCTTTATACATTTGGAGCATCGCCTGTACTATCGGGTTAATGCGCCCAGGCTGCGTAAAGATTAATAAAGGATGAAGCGCCCTGAAAGTATCCCACAAAGAAAAATCTGTATATGAGTTACCGCTATGAACCTTGTCATCAAAGGCACTGTAATATTTTCCATATTCTGACATCTCACGGGGAAATTGCATGGTATGAAACATAGCCGTGTAGAAAATTGCTTTCTGATCTTCACTAATTCCTTTCACTTTAATATGGCTAATATTTTTTTGCCACTCATTTTTTGTAGCCCGCACTACGTCATTAAAACTCTTGCCTTCCAGTTCCATAGCCAGGTTCTTTCTCGCTTGCTCTATGCTTATGAAAGAGGTTGCTATTCGTACCTGCACTACTTCATTTTTTTGGGTAGTAAAGCTTATATATGCCCCCGATCTTGTACCAAATTGCTCCTTTGAAGAAGGGGTAACATTATCGCCATCCCACGTTCCAAAAGAATCAAATGGTTTATCGAACTGTATAACAAAATATCCTTTGAAGTTTGGAAGGGGTTGACTAATCTGGGCAGACATTCTATCAGGATTATAACCGGTGATCTCTTTGTTTGATTTATCAATTTTAATATAACCCTTTAATGTTTTAAGGCGGTGCTCATAATCATTTGCCCAATGTTTTATTTCCGGATTTAAATTGATGCCTTGTATAACCATGTGAGCATTTTGCGAAGCAGGAAAAGTAAACCGGAATATTCCACATCTTGATGTAGCAGTTATTTCAGATGTAATTTTGCGGTTATCTTCAGCATCAAGTATTACGGAGTAATAATAGGGTGTTGATTTCTCATTTGCATGGGTGTATTTTAAAGCACGTGCGTGTGGTAGCACTTTGAGATCTCCAATTTGTGGCATTACAGAAACGTATCCATAATCCCCCATCCATACAGTAGGCTGGTGAGAGGCTAAAAATCCGATAATGCTGCTATCCTCATAAAAATAATTCATCCGGCTCATAAAATTTTCGCCGGTTTGAGCCACAAAATTTGTCATGGCAAATGGAGGCCCCACACTCGGCATTGTACCACCACCATCCAATCCCTTTTCGAAACCGGTAGCAGCGGTTCCAATAAGTGGATTTATATAATCTACTTCCTGTTTAGTGCTGACAGTTCTTTGACTAAAGCAGTTTGAAAGAAGAGAAAGAAAGAAGCAAACTAATATCGACGTTTTTCTCATGGACCGTAAATTTATCATTGTGATTTTTATAAACATTTAATTGAATAAGAAGATATTTTAATCGTACTTATTGATGGATAAAAAATGTCGTGGTAAAATTTCCTGAAGAATTATTTACCAATCGAAATTCCTTTTAATAAAAAATTGTATACAAGGCTGCAAGTATTCCAACGATTACCGTCGACCCAATAATAAATGCCGGGGAACAACGAAACATGGTCTTGTCGATTTCTACTACTCTTACATTGTCTTTACTTTTTGGATCGGCAAGACTTATAATTACCATCAGGGTCATCAGGATAATAAAGACTAAACCCATCCTGTTCATAAATGGAATATCCGGAAACGCACCATTTGTCCAGCCCGGGAGAAACTTTAATACGGTTGAAAGAGGTATCGTTAATATGGCAGATGTAAGTGCAGCAGCTGATGTTGCACGTTTCCAAAAGAATCCCAGGAGAAATATTGATAAAACTCCAGGAGAAATAAACCCAACATATTCCTGGATAAACTGGTATGCCTGGTCAAGATTTTTTAAGGCTGGTGCTACAAGGGTTGCTAATACCATTGCTATAACAATTGTAATCCGCCCCGTTTTTACCAGCTTTTTTTCTGTTGCATTTTTATCAAAAAACTTTCTATAAATATCCAATGAAAAAATAGTGGAGATACTGTTTGCCTTGCCTGCAAGCGAAGCTACAATCGCTGCCGTAAGTGCTGCAAAAGCAAGTCCTTTTAATCCATTTGGTAACAGGTTCATGAGTGTTGGATAAGAATGATCCGGCTTAATGATTCCTGCCACATCAGTCATTTCTGATTGGAACATTCCATTTTGATACATAACATACATGGTAATGCCTGGGATAACAACGATCACGGGTACCAGTAATTTTAAAAATGCCGCGAAAAGAATTCCTTTTCGTGCAGTTGGTAAACTTGCGCCCAAGGCGCGCTGCGTGATGTATTGATTACAGCCCCAGTAATTAAGATTATTGATCCACATACCGCCGATTAAGACTGATAATCCCGGCAGATCTTTGTAATAAGGATTTGATTTATCAAATATCATATGAAAATGTGATGGCGCTTTATCTTTTATAATGCTAAGCCCTTTAAGGATATCTTTTCCGAAACCAAAGTGCTCTGACACTAACGTGAGAGAGAGATAGCAGGTCACCAATCCGCCCATAATAAGAACAAGCACCTGTATTACATCAGTATAACCAATCACTTTCATTCCTCCAAGAGTGACAACAATTGAAAAAATTCCAAGGCCAACCATGCACCATTCAAAACTGATTCCCGAAATAGAATTTATTGCAAGTGCACCAAGGTAAATAATGGATGTAAGGTTGACAAAAACATATACTAACAACCAAAAGATCGCCATAACAGTGCTTACAGTATCATTGTATCGCTTCGACAAAAACTGTGGCATCGTAAAAATCTTATTCTTCAGATAAATTGGAATGAAGAATATTGCAACGATTATAAGTGTTGCAGATGCCATCCACTCATAACTTGAAATAGCAAGCCCCAACGCAAAACCAGAACCCGACATCCCAATGAAGTGCTCGGCAGAAATATTTGAGGCTATAAGAGAAGCCCCGATTGCCCACCAGGTAAGAGACCCTTCAGCAAGGAAGAAATCTTTAGAATCCATTTCGCCGGTGCTTTTTTGATGATACATCTTGCGATGAAACACCCAATAACCATAACCGGCTACAACAATAAAATAAATAAAGAAAACCACATAGTCCAGGGAGTGTAAATGATTCATGTACAGTTGTTAGTATGATTGAATCACGGAAAATAAATAATAATACTGAATTGCATGTATTAATTCAGAATAATATATTGACCTAATTTTTAAAAGAGTATTAATAGAATCTTGAAGAATATTTTAACCTGTAATTACTTCCGTTACCTTACCGATATCTGTGGCTACTTTATTAATAAATTCCAGCTGCCCGACTAAATGCTTATCAAAAACTTCACTGTCTTGTGATTGCTTTGGGGTTATTCTTTTACTCATCTCGTTGTTGTAACTTTTATCAAATTGTTGCAATGATTTTTCAAGAACAATAAGTGATCGCTTAACAGGCAGCAACATTTCCTTTGGATAAACAATATTTTTTTCAGCGGAAAAACTTTCTGTAACAGCAGCAATATTTGATGTTAGCACATGATTTAAAACTACGAATTCATAGATTTCAGTTGCGTGTTTTTGTTTACTTTTCGGCTCACTAAGCATTCGATGAAATGCAGCGGCAAGGTTGGCAGTACTTACGAACAACTCTTTCCTTAGAAGTTTATATTCCAATGTGGGGCTTTTTTTCCCACAAAGGTTATCCAAGAGATTTTGGAGGTATTGCAGGTTAGCATTTAAAACAGATACCATATAACCGGGTAACTGTTTTGACTCCCAATGCGGAAATAGAAAATAGCTTGCCAGGAAAGCAAGTATGGACGCTATGGCAGTATCTAGCAGCCGCTCACCGGCGATATCAAGCATCCCAAGTCCTAAAAAATTGAAAAGGATAAGAATGTAGGGAGTCATAAAAATTACCATGACAACATACCTGAGCCGGATGTATGTATAGGTACCTATCATAAAAAAAAACATAATTATAAAAAGAATTGTTCGATCATGCACAAAAGCTATCGTTAATAAACCAATTAAGCCACCTGCGAGTGTGCCGGTAAACCGTTCAAAATTGCGTTGCTTTGTAAGGCTGAAACCCGGTTTCAAAATAATGATGATGGTTAGGAGTATCCAATAACTATGGTGCCCATAGGAAATTAGTTTTGAAATAGCAAATCCCAGCCCGCAGGTAATCATCATACGCAATGCATGCCTGAATACAGATGATTCGAATGTAAGATTGTCACGAAAAACAACGAAGCTTATTTGCTGATGTGATACAAACCTGGAATATTCACCAATACTACGAATACTTCTTTTTGAGTAATTGTAGGCGTCAAAATAAATAAGCACTTCATCCATAGTTTGGCCAAGCTTACGTAGATTAACAATAACTTTTTTAAGCAGGAAATTACTTGTTCCGGCATCACCTATTCCATCGGCTTTTCTTTTTAATATTTCAAGATCTGGAATAAGATTATATTGCTTACTGTAAGATGAATTTGATTGAATAGCCTGGCCTATTTGATCCAACTCACCTGAAATATTATCAATTATGTGAGCTATGTCATCAAGTATGCCTGTTGATCCAAATTTTTTCCTTAAGAGCGCATAGTCATACCAGTTACCCATTATTTGTTCATAAAGGTCAACCACATCCACAAACGTAACTACAAGCCTGCGGCCTGTTGTAGTAGATTCCTTTAACAATGCCCTGTTCTTATATAATAGTTCACGTAGCTCATCCTGCTTTTCACTTACAATTATCTGCTGGCTCACCAATTTGCGATACCCTTCTTCAAGTTTAGTCTCCGGCAAAAATAAATCTGCCTTCAGCCTAAGGAACCTTGCTGTTTCATGGATGCAATCACCTAAGGATCTTTGAGCCGGCCGATAGGGCGTAAGCCTGTAAAATAATAATGCTACAAACATATACCATAAACCGCCGGATAGTATCAGGAAGCTGTCTATTATTGTCTCTACAGGTGAAACAACAGTGGAAATCCTTAAAACCATTATGAGCAAAACCGCTGTTCCAATAGAGTTTGCCCTATTTCCAAATACCGTGAACATGGTAAAAATAAACGAGGAGAAGAGAATAAGTAATCCTGATAAAAAAATTGTATGATTCAAAAAGCCGGTTAACAATGCCATAATGAAAATAAAAATATTGCAGTACAACATTCCATTGCGTTTATGCTCTACAGGGCCTGGAGCATCGCTTATGCTTACACATAATGCCCCGAGGGAGATTGTTATGCCAAGCTGAAGCTCTCCAAATTCTGCGCATATAATTGCTGGTAAAACAATTTCAAGTGCGACCCGTACACCGTCTGCCAGATATTGGCTGAATAGAAAATAACGTATGTCCTGTGCTGTTTCTTTTAGCATAAAAAAGAATCAATTATTACAAAGAAAGTGAGTAATTGTTATATCTCTTTATCTTAGTGGAATTGATTTAGGTGACATGTTTGGAGAACTTTATTTTAAAGACCTTTACGATCCTTTTGATTTGTATATTTCAATTCCATAAGAACTATGCGCATCCACAAAAAAGAAGAATTCGGAAAAAAGAAACAGTACCTCGCTATGTTGTCGAAGGCAATTTCTCATCCTGCCCGTATCTCAATATTAAAGATACTGGCTAAACGAAAAAGCTGTAATTGTAATGAGCTGGTTGAGATGATGCCACTTTCTCAATCAACCGTATCCCAGCATTTACGGGAATTGAAAAATTCATGCCTTATCGATGGAAAAGTCGTGGGCACCAGTAGTGTTTATTCTCTTAACAAGAATGTTTTAAAAGGCTTTGAACATGAATTTAAAAAGCTTATGAAAACTGTTACCTCTAAATAAAATATTTTTGAAATTCAACTAACACTCACTTTT
This sequence comes from Chitinophagaceae bacterium, assembly GCA_046593045.1. Taxonomy (GTDB): domain Bacteria; phylum Bacteroidota; class Bacteroidia; order Chitinophagales; family Chitinophagaceae; genus Ginsengibacter. Next base: position 10,906 of record JBKJRY010000313.1, read on the forward strand.
AGGGGAAAAAAGAAATAATTTTTTTCATCCCCAAACTTTTAATTTTGTAAATAAGTAAAAATGATGATGGATAAAAGAGAAGAGGTTTTAAGCGATGTTGTAATAAAGTTTGCAGGCGATAGTGGTGATGGCATGCAACTTACCGGCACACAGTTTACCAATAACACGGCGATGATGGGAATTGATTTGGCTACGTTTCCCGATTTTCCTGCGGAAATAAGAGCTCCCCAGGGAACACTTCCGGGTGTGAGTGGTTTCCAGTTACGATTCTCCAGTGACCGAATATTTACTCCTGGCGACACTTGTGATGTACTTGTTGCAATGAATGCGGCTGCACTCAAGACTAATTTAAGGGAATTAAAAAAGAACGGTAAAATAATAGCCAATGTAGATGGCTTCGATGCAAAAAACCTTCGTCTTGCTAATTATCCTGATGGTGTTAATCCGCTGGAAAATGGAAGCCTTGATGGATATGATTTGATAAAAATCGATGTAACTAAAATTACGAGGGAGTCTTTGAAGGATTTTGAAATGGGTACTAAAGAAAAGGACCGGGCAAAAAATATGTTTGTCCTGGGGTTTCTTTATTGGATGTATAACCGTAGTATGGACAATACCATTCGGTTTCTTAATGAAAAATTTGCAAAGAAACCTGAGATACTTAATAGCAATATAAAAGTGTTGAAGGCTGGTTATAATTACGGTGAAACAACAGAAACTTTTACCACAAGATATTCGGTGGAAAAGGCGAAAATGCCTCCTGGTAATTATCGTAGTATTATGGGAAACCAGGCTCTTGCATATGGACTGATAGCTGCTTCGCAAAAAAGTGGATTACAATTATTTTTAGGTTCTTATCCTATTACGCCTGCAAGTGATATTTTACATGAGCTGAGCAGGCACAAATCTTTTGGAGTAAAAACATTCCAGGCAGAAGATGAAATTGCAGCCATTACCTCTGCAATAGGTGCTGCATATGGAGGCAGCCTTGGCGTTACCGCTACCAGTGGGCCGGGAATGGCTTTAAAAGCTGAGGCGATGGGACTTGCTGTAATGCTTGAAATTCCGTTGCTGATTTGCAACATTCAAAGAGGCGGGCCTTCTACCGGGTTGCCTACAAAAACTGAACAAAGTGATTTGCTTCAAGCCTATTATGGCAGAAATGGGGAATGCCCTATGCCTGTAATTTCTGCTTCCACACCCAGCGATTGTTTTGATGCAGTTTATGAAGCGGTACGCATTTCTGTACAGCATATGACGCCCGTCATTTTTTTAAGCGATGGCTATATAGCAAATGGAGCTGAGCCGTGGAAATACCCGGAAAGTAAAGATCTTCCGCCAATTGAGGTAAATTTCAAAACTCAGTTGGGTCATCACGAAGAAGTCTTTCAGCCTTACATGAGAGACGAAAATTTAGTACGGCCATGGGCAATTCCTGGCTATCCGGGGCTTGAGCATAGAGTAGGCGGACTTGAAAAGCAAAATATTACCGGTAACGTAAACTACGAACCGGAAAATCACCAACTCATGGTAAAAATTCGCCAGAAAAAAATTGATCTAATTGCCGATGACATTCCTGAACAAAAAATTGATAACGGCCCCGATGAAGGAAAATTGCTCGTACTTGGGTGGGGTAGTACTTACGGCGCTATTAAAAGTGCCGTGGCGGGCCTACTTACTGAGGGTTATTCGGTATCGCATGCACATCTTCGTTATGTAAGGCCATTCCCTCGAAATCTTGGAAGTATTTTACATAATTTCGAAGCTATTCTAATACCTGAACTTAACAATGGCCAACTTATAAAAATAATACGGGATCAATATTTAGTTGATGCCAAAGGGTATAATAAAATTATGGGAGTACCTTTTACCAGGCATGAACTTGTTGACGAGATTAAAAAGATGCTGAATTCGTAAATGTAGTTAAGTAACTTACCTACGGTCAAAAACAATTAATTTCTTCTCTGCCTGCCAAGCGTTAAGCCAAGCTTTAAGCTAAATGTGATATAGGCATCATTATTAGTAGGCCTTCCCCTGATGCCATCCGGGTGAGCCGTTACAGCTCCCGGTTTGTGCCTGTCGTTCAGTATTAGTGCCCTTTGAAGTTGTATACCAGACAAATGGTTGGCAAAAACCGTTGGATCAATATATCGTCCGCTTACATCATCAAGATAATCGGTTAGCAAGATCCTGGAAACTATCTCAGCTCTAATATTCACCAGGGGTGAAAGATCATATCTTCCTCCTATACCAACGGGGAAACATATTTGACTAAGTTTATATACAGCAACATTAGGGTATTCAGAAAAACCTTCGCCCTCTGTACTTAGTGGCTGAAGATTTACATAATTTCCGTTAAGTTTTGCCTGTGGATTAAAATGAAAATAACCGACACCCATGACCACATATGGAGAAACTGCAGGAGGGTAGTGATCTTCATCAAAATCGCCGAAAATATAAAAGGGGTGTAATTCAGCTACCAGCATTATTTCAGAGATGGAAGATTCAAAGCTTAGATTTCTTTCGTATCGGCCATTTGTTGTGGCTGCAACTTTTTTAAGGATGCTATCATAAGCGCGAATGCGGCCAAAAGAGGCTTCAAGTCTTAAGGCCACGGAGTTCTTGTAAACAGCACTAAAAAAAATACTGCCACACATTTCATTGTTTTTGAAGTTGAAATCTTTAACAAATTTCTTTCCTATGCCTTTTCTGCCTCCAAGGTCCGTGAATGCGTTCATAACTCCAACAGAACCCCCTATTTCAAATACAAGAGAGTTATCATAAAATTCACCATTATAGAAATAGTATTGGGCGCTTAATTGTTTCGCAGATGCGAACAAAAGAAATATAAAAATAATTATTCGTCGTTATGAAACTCAAAATTATTTTT
>JBKJRY010000387.1:0-5116 GCA_046593045.1 Chitinophagaceae bacterium
ACAAAAGATAATCCCCCTTTTCCACGAGCATTACTGTAATTTCCGGTTCTCCTTCCTTTATTTCTCTAATAAGAGCTTTATCAAACGTAACCTCAAAACTTTGGGTTAAGGGCATTATTACATCCCTCAAAAAGGTCGGCCATTTACTTGCCGGTATTTGTAACGGATTTTTAAATTTTTCCGCGACAAGTCCTTCTTCAAGATTGTTCCATAGAAAAAATTCTTTATCGTGTAAAAACATTAAAGTACTACTCCATTGATTATCCGAGACCTTTAAGGTTTCGTTCTCAATTATAATAAAGCATTCCAATTTGTAGCTATCGCCTTCTACGGATGCTTTGAATTGGATAACAGGTTTTACCTGGCAGGTATAAACGAACTCTAAATTATCAGTAGTGAATTTTTTGCCTTGGGGTAGGTATAAAATCTTCCTGTCATCATCAAGACTAAATATCTTTTTTAGTTTTGGATGAAGAAACTCCGTCATCAATATTTTTGTTTCTTCTGGTAATTCCTCATTCTCCTGGTGAATAATATTTTCCCAAAAACCACTAAAAGGAGAATTCCTGTTTAAATATTTATTTATTTCTACCTGCTGCAGCTTTCGTGCCTGTTGAACGAGGTATTTATCCCTGTCGGAAAACACATCAGTATTTATGTACTTTCCCAAGTCAAGTTTTTCAACCCTTCCAATGAGTTTTTCCTTTTCAGAATCGAATTCAGCCTTAACAATATCAACATTAAAAAACGGGTAAGAATTTTCATTGCCATTGAATACCATTACCGCGTGTTTTTGGTGTAGAGCTACAGCAGTCTCAATATCTACGATCTCCTTTTCAGGCAGTACAAGCCTGTTACTCACAGGGGAAGTAATCCTTTTTATTGTCTGATCCAATACTTTCAGGTACGGCTTACCTTCTTTATAGATAAATTCAAACTTACCCGAGAGATTTTCATTTAAACTATAGCCATAACCTTCCAGCAACTTGTTTTTTTCCTTGTCCCAATTCCGGATAAAGTCAAAATAATTAGGACCATAGGCATGTAATAATTGCAGGAACAAAACGGTTTTATGCTTACAGATCAAATGATACTTTTCATCACATACGCAGGAAGTGTCAAAGTTTCTCTCCTCATTTTTTTGAATAATAATGCGATAATGCTGTTTATCTAATTCAAGAACAGCCTCTACTTTTTCATGTGATGCATGTATGATATTTGCCTTATTTACTCGGAATATTTCTTCAGCCTCTTCATAATTTTCCGGGCCCGTAAGCATCCTGATAAATTTCAGGTCGATAGCCTTCATTTTTACAACGGTATGCTGTTGGTTAAAAGAAATATCCTGGTCTTTTGAAAGAAGATTTTTATCTACAAGATCCTGTAGTTGAAAAAGTGCCGCAGCTTCGTGTCTGCATATATCTCCTAAGTTATAGGGACAGGTACAATGAACCTGCAATGTTTTTATATCGCCATATTTTTGAACGTTTACTTTATAGTAAGTAGAATAACTATCGTCTTTAACGCGAAAATTTACCTCTGGCATAAAATCATCATAATCTACGAGTTCCACATAACCGAAAGAGTGGATTTTTTTTCCACGGCGGATGACTTCATCGGTTCCGGTACTATAAACATATTTAATAAGATGCGGTAAGGCCAAGGAGATTTCAGTTTTCTAATTTAGCTTTTAAGGATACTTTTCCTGGTTAGCTGTTGAAAAAAGGGCAATTTGCAAAAGTAAAGAAAATTAAGAGAGGTTTGTTCTCTCCTATGCTAAAATTAAATTTATCTACCCGGCAATCAACCTGCCACTGTCATACCGGCATAAAACATTTGCAATATCCGCTGTAAGAGAAAAACGTATATCTTCCTCAAGTCCAAATCCCATAAGCCTATGGTAATGACTGGCATTTTTTTCTTTCATGAAATTAAAAATATCATGTTTGGCCTGCAGGTACATGGATTCTGCAATTTGAGAAGCATCACAATCCATTGAAAATTTATCTTTTACCCTATTAATAATGGCTCCTGCCAACAAGGTGTCTTCGATATTTATACGATCTTTCCATCCCGCACAAGCCAATATCACATTTCTCTTTTGTTCAAGTAAATAATCACAAACTGATGAAATATTACAAAATGAAGCTGTAATAATTCCTTGTGCACCTTCATTTAAAGCCATATACAGTAGTTTGGTTCCGTTGGTAGTAGTGAGAACCAAGGTTTTGCCTTTAATAAAAGATGCGGTATACTCTAATGGACTATTTCCATGTTTCAAGCCGTCCGCAATTTTGCCATCGCGTTCACCAGCTGTGATAACTTCCATTTGCTTACCAAGCTTAATACAATCGGCAACACTATCTACCGGTATAACGCTTTTAGCTCCGTTATATAAAGCAGCTGCAATTGTGGAGGTAGCTCTCAAAACATCTATTATTACAACTATACTGCTGCCTACATTGTATAAATGCAATAAAGCAGGAGAAAGTGATACTGCTATGACTGGCTGGTCATTTTTTTGACTCATATTTTTTCTTTAGAGACGGCGTAGGTTTATTCAAAAGGCATCTTTACTACTTTGGCTGTAAGCAATTTATCCCTAACCTTAATATAAACTTCCGTACCAAGTTTGGAATATTTAGTGTTTACATATCCCATGGCAATTGCTTTATTAAGACTAGGAGATTGAGACCCGCTGGTTATTCTGCCTATAGTTTGGTTATCACTATCTTTAATTTCATAGTCGTGCCGGGGTATACCTCTTTCAACCATTTCAAGACCGACTAATTTTTTAGATATCCCTTCCGCTTTTTGTTCTGCGAGAATATTTTTTGCTATAAATTCCTTTGAAAATTTAGTAATCCAGCCGAGGCCTGCTTCAAGTGGAGTTGTACCATCATCAATATCTTTTCCATACAGGCAGTACCCCATTTCAAGTCTTAACGTATCCCTGGCTGCCAGCCCAATGGGTTTTATTCCCATCGATTGGCCTTCTTCAAAAATCCTGGTCCATATAATATTGGCTGCATCGTCTTTATCTTCAAAATAAATTTCTACGCCTCCTGATCCTGTATAGCCCGTAGCACTTATTAGTACATTGCTTACACCCGCAAAAACTCCTTTTACAAAGGTGTAATATTTGAGATTCATAATATCTGTTTCTGTGAGAGGCTGGAGTATTTTCGTTGCATTTGGTCCCTGTATTGCCAGCAGGCAGGTTTTATCAGAAATGTTGTGCATTTCCACATGCTCTTTGTTGTGGTTTTCAATCCATTCCCAATCTTTACCAATATTCGCGGCATTAACAACAAGCATATAAACTTCATTCTCCATTATGCAATACACTAGTAAGTCATCTACTATCCCACCCTCATCATTAGTGAGGCAACTATATTGCGCCTTTCCTGTAGTAAGTTTAGATGCATCATTACTTGTAATGCGTTGTATGAGAGCCAGCGCATTATCTCCTTTTAATATAAATTCTCCCATATGGCTTACATCAAAAACTCCGGCATTTTTTCGAACTGTTGAATGCTCATCAATAATACCTGAGTAACTTATTGGCATATTGTAACCTGCAAACTCAGCCATTTTTGCGCCAAGTTCAATATGCTTTTGTGTAAAGGGGGTACTCTTCATTTGTATTTTTTAAAAGTGGTAAATTTAGACGAAATAGACGAATTGAGCTTTTAGAATTCCCTTTAATGGAAAATCAAAATATTTCAGTCTGTTTGACTTTTTAGTTTTGAATATTTTATAAAACAGCTAAAATATTTCCAATTAAAGTAGGGGGCAAAGGTATTTAGTCGTCTTTGCCGCCCTCTCACACCACCGTATGTACTTGCGTGTACGGCGGTTTCTTTAAAGTGTTTTACGATATAAGGACTTATAGTTTTCGCTTAGGCTATAATAGCCATTTGCTGCAAACCATTTATTATTCATCCCGATACTTGCGGCAGGGCTATTGCTTAGCCGCCACCAATCTTTACCGCTTAATGCTGTGCGCCAACTTAGGGTTTTCTCTACTCCTAACTTTCTCAACCATCTCACTATTCCTATCACCCGTTTGCATTGTTTTAGCCTAAAGCATTTTAATCTGCGGCGCAACCATCCATCTATCGCTTCCATTTTGCTTTTCATCTTCGCATAGCTAAAGTAGTTGAGCCATCCTTGTAGCTTTGGGCGCAGTTCTTTTAGCATTTCTTCGAGGCTGATGCCTCTGTTCCTTTTCGTTAACTGACGGATTTTGTCTTTCAGGCGTTGTTCGCTCTGTTTACTTAATCCTAGCTGGCCACGGTTTAAAATGCTATGACCCAAAAAGTTAAGTTCATACCCTTTGCATGTTCTGCTTTTGCTCTCGTTGATTTTCAATTTGAGTTTCTGCGTTATATACTTTGTGATATCCACTTCACTTCTTCGGCTCTTCTGCTACTGCTTACAAAGATTTTCACATCATCGGCGTAGCGCGCATAGCAATGTCCACGACCTTCAAGCTCTTTGTCCAACTCGTCTAAGACTATATTGGATAGAAGTGGGCTTAACGGACTGCCCTGCGGCGTGCCTTTGATGCGCTGCTCTAATAATCCGCCCTGCATCATTCCTGCTTTCAGATAGCGGTGTATTAACTGAAGTACCCGTTTGTCGCCTATGCGGGTGCTTAGCAACCACATTAAACGATGGTGATTTACTTCATCAAAGAACTTTTCCAAATCAAGGTCTATCACAAAGTTTTTACCCTCCGCAACATATCCTGCCGCCCCTTTAAGTGCCTGATGGGCGTTCTTGTTTGGGCGGAAGCCGTAGCTGTTTTCAGAAAATATCCTCTCGTAACTAATACTTAGTACCTGATGGATGGACTGCTGCACCACACGGTCTATGACCGTTGGTATGCCTAACTGACGTTTGCCGCCGCCAGACTTTCGTATCTCTATTCCTTTGACTGCCTGCGGTTGGTAGCTGCCTGTAAGTAGTTGTTCCTGTAGTTTAGTCAGGTTCCCGCCCAACCATTCTTTCAGTTCCTCTACCTTCATTCCATCTACGCCGCTGCTGCCTCCATTGCTCTCCACTCTGCGCAGAGCTTTGGTTACATTTAATGGGTCGGCAATCCTATCCA
>JBKJRY010000305.1:0-5267 GCA_046593045.1 Chitinophagaceae bacterium
TCTTTTGGGATTCACCACTTTAGCGGACATATTAGTTCTGAGGCTGTTGGCAGAACAATAATCTTGTACTGCTTGCAAAATATCATCACCATATTTATCAACCTTTGCTTTTCCAAAACCACTTATTTGTAGTAAATCTTTTTTATTCAGCGGAAGATAAGTAGCAATTTCTGTTAAGGTTGCCCTATTCGCAACCATGTAAATGGGCATTCCGGATTTATCACAAACGTTATCCCGCCAACGCTTTAATATTTCATATAATTCAACGTTTGTGATATCGGCATAAGATTGTCTCTTACCACTGGCATACGCACTTAAATTGAAACGAGGTTGAGAAAATTTTAATTTGTTTTGCAAAAAGGATGAAACAGAAAATGGTTGTTTGCAATATTGCAAATAATAATTTGAAGTGTAAACAGCAAGTACCAGCTGGTTCAAATATTCATTGAGAATATTAGCTGTTTCCCTGTGTTCTGTAATTAAAGGATGGTTCTGAATAGATTGCTGGTAAGCAGAAAATTTAGGCTCGAAATGATTTGCCGCTGCATTAATTCTTTTTTGCAACATTTCATTTTTTTCAATCACAGGTTCATCTTTCATCAATCCTTCGATTTGAGTAATAAACTTTAACCCTATTGCTTTATCCGCGGAAAATTTATTTCTAAGATCTTCAATCCATATTATTCCTTCATTATTTAATTTGCCCTTATGTTCATTTACCTGGTAATGCAACACATCGACTAGTGTTGTTATTTCATTAAAGGAAAAAATTTCTTCAAGTAATTGCTGTGTAAATATTTGCCTTGCACCGTTGAATCTTTCTGCCAGCGACCCTTTGTGTGTCAAAGATTGCTGTCCTTTAATTACATTTTCGTTACTATAAATAGCAGCCGAAGGGATTTTCGACAAAAGAACAATACCGTTAAGGCTTGTACAACGGCTTAATGCCACATACACCTGTCCACTGCTGAATGCGGCGCCGGCATCTATCATTACTTTTTCAAAAGTAAGGCCCTGGCTTTTATGGATAGTGATCGCCCATGCTAGCCTCAAGGGAAACTGGGTAAATGTTCCAAGCGTTTCCTGCTCCAGTTTGCCATCAGCCCTGTTTAAAACATATCGCGAATTTTCCCAGGTTTCCATTGAAACAGAAATGCCTGTTCCGTCGCATTCTACAATTATTTCTTCATCGTCCAAAGATTTCACTACTCCTATTTTTCCATTAAAATATCTTTTCAGAACCAGATCGTTTTTTAAAAACATTACCTGTGCGCCGACTTTCAGCACCAAAGAGCCTTCCGCGGGATAACTATTTTCAGGAAAATCCTCTTCTATTATTGCTTCATATTTGAAAGAAGGGCTTAACAATTTCTGTAACTCACGGTGATTGATCTGGTCTGCCTGGTTGTTGTGGGAAGTTAATGTAATAAATTTTTCCTCAAGCGATGGTCGAAATTCAGGATTATGACGGAGATGCAAATCTTCAAAATCACCCGCATTCATATTGTTGTTGCGAACTTTATTTAACAATGCAACAAATGAATCTTCTTTTTGGCGATAAATTTTGTTCAACTCAATTAATAAAGGCATTTGTTCTTTAATGACCTTGCTATCAAAGAAAAATGGAGATGAATAATACTTCTGCAAAATGCTCCATTCATGGCGCTGTGCAACGGGTGGCAACTGGTACAAATCGCCGATACACAAGAGCTGAACCCCGCCAAAAGGAATGTCGTGTTTTCTCCTAACAGATTTCAAAATAGCATCAATAGCATCCATAACATCGCAGCGAACCATGCTTATCTCATCGATAACCAGGAGTTCCATTTTTCTCAACAAATCCTGCCTTTGCCGGTTAAACCTGATTTTTGCCAGCAGTTCGTTCTGATTATTTTTTGTAGGTAAAAAAGGATGGAAAGGCAATTGAAACAAACTGTGCAAAGTAACTCCACCGGCATTGATAGCCGCCACTCCCGTAGGTGCCGCAACAACGATATTTTTAGAACAATTTTCTTTTAAATATTTTAAAAAAGTTGTTTTCCCTGTACCTGCTTTGCCGGTAAGAAAAATATTCTCGCTGGTTTCGGTTACAAATCTGTGTGCAAGTTCAAAAATCTCGTTGCGTTCTATGGAATTTATATTTTGCATCACATTATATTATTTTGCCATGAGAAATAACCACGAATTATACAAATTTTCAGGAATGCAGGAAAATTACAGAATTAATCTTTTGTATTCAAGCGAAGATTTTCCAAAATTAACTATCAACACCAGCCGGCAACTTAATTCTTTTGTTCGAAACTAATTCGTTCTTAAAAACTCAATTCGCATCGCATTTCAAAATCCTATTTCTAAAAATCTATGTCCTAAATAATTGTGGACTTCCGTAAAACTTCCTGTAATATCACTGCTTCAGTTTTGAAAAGAATATCTTCCATTTGATTAGACTAATTCGTGAAAATTTGTGTAATTCGTAGCCTATAAGAATTAATAGAGATACCCACGAATTGCACTTACGAAGAACTAAAAAACCATACTATCCAGATATATAAGATACAGTCTTAAATGTGTTTGGTACTTGTTCTTCCCCTATCATTTTTAACATAGTTGCTATATTTATTATAAAAATGTGGATTACTTTTAAAAAAATATTTTTTTCTGATTTTATACACATTACTGTATAACTTAGTAATCTCAAATTTTCAAATATTAGTTTTGGCTTTATATTACTCCTTCACTCTTCCAAAATAATTTTATGACTGATATCGCAATTAAAAAACAAATTTCAGAACAGATAGCAGCATTGGAAAAAACTACACTTAAGGCAATTAAATCTAAACAATCTGCGAATCAATATCTAAAAGAACTTGGCCTTATTAACAATAATGAGACTGAACAAAGGAAAGAAATTAACAAAAAAAAATAGTTGGCTCACCACAGACCTTTTCAAGTCATCGGTTTTCATAGTTGTGAAAGAAAGGTAGGTTTAGATGTATTGAATGGTAAAACTCAATTAGAATCCAGTACTAACCCATGGGATTGGTTAGGAGATGGAATTTATTTTTGGGAACAAAATCCTGAAAGGGCGTTAGAATATGCCAACGAAATATCTGAAAACAAGCAATTTAATAAAAAAACTATAAAAACCCCTTTTGTTATTGGTGCAATAATAGAATTAGGCAATTGCTTAAATTTAGTCGAACCAGAATCGCTTTCAATATTAAAAAAGTCTTATCAGGATATAGAAAAGATTTATGCAGAAGCGGGTAAACCATTGCCAGTAAATGTAGATAGCAATAGAAAATTAGATGCCGCAGTTTTCAAGCATTTACACAAATCAAGACATGATAACCCAAACCTTAAATACGATACAATTAGATGTGCTTTTATAGAAGGAGAGCCTATTTATCCTACAGCAAATTTTACTTCCAGACTTCATATTCAAATATGTGTGCTAAATGAAGATTTAATAACAGGCTATTTTCTTCCACGCCCGATAAAAAAATTTAATCCTAATATTTAGGGTAATTATATAAAGTCAAGGTATAATCCTGAACAAGAATTAAAAATAAGTGTACCACTACCTAAAAGAATAAGGTCTTATTCATAAATCAGTCATGTACAGGTTTTATATTTTTCTTCGCTTCTGTCCTATAATAATAAAAAATACTATCTTTCTCTGATTGGGTCATAAGAGAAATTGTTTTGGGGAAATGCCTGCTGTCCATACCTTTTTCCTTAGAAATAATTGTATATCCGAAATCGTCATTGAAGGCTCCTCCTATATAGATCGCGTTTAACTTTTTTATTAGTTCTATTTGAAGTACAGGAATATCAAATTGATCAAATAATTCAAAGTAGCTATCTGAAACGTACAGATGAAATATATTCACAGAAGGGATGAGTTTATTATCAATAATTTTTGCAATATATTTTGCATCAAATCCAATAATATTTGATGAAATTTTAATTATGCCTTTAATCATTTTTATTGACAGGATATTTTCGCCACCCCTGATAATGAAAGCACTTGGATTTTCGCCACCCCCAAATGGATACAATACATGCCCTTGTCTTAACCAAGGGTAATAAATAAATGTCGGAGAATTTCCTACAATAACCCATATTTGTTTAGTAGTATCAATGTATTTACTGACATTTAATGCTACATCTTTATATTTTTTATTAAACTCTTCAACGGTTATATTAATCACCCCATGATTATCTTTTATCTCAACATTTTTTTGACATAGTCCATAAAAAGGTTTTAAAAAAAATAGTAAAATTATTATAAACAGTAGCAGTCTCAATACCAATAGCTTTAGCTCGATTTAAAGCTAAAACTTTATATCCATCTTACCATGATTATCTTGAACGTTTACCTGTTTCCCTTTATTTATGTATGTAGGCGTATTTGCAGAATCTTTTATATGGAAATTTTCAAGCAGTTTTGTATCAAAATCAGCCCTTTTAGAACTATCCGATATTCTATTTAAACTATCTTGAGTTTTTCCTTTTTGTATATTATCCATTTTTTCTCCTAATGATTCTATTTTTGTTTGAAATTTATGCTTGTCGTTTCCGTCTCTTGTTATTTTATCTATACCTAACCAAAATAAAATTAAAAATGACAGTATTAAAAACCAGATATAAATAGCCTGATAAATCTTTCTTTTTAAGAAAGACTTACCTTTTAATACCTCTCTTAGTAGAGGTATTATTAAAGCGAGTAAACCAAGTATATAAAACATGTATTCTTTTGTTGAATCGCTCATCATTATACTTACTTTTTAGATTAGTAATATAGAACGAAAATATGAATGAATTAAATTTTCACGTAGCTTTGAAATATTAAAGCCCGTCTTTCACCTGTAGGCTATGTGTTACTCTGAGAGATGGAATAATAAATAGCAGGCTTTAAACAAGTTCTTAATAGTGTAGAAAGCAGTTTTGATGCATCCCTGCATTCTGTACAAGTTCAGGTATTTTGCTACCTGTAAAACTGCTTTTGAAAATTGTATTCCCTTCATTTAGAGGCTCTTTTTTGGTCTGGTGTAAAAATGTATATCATTGCCATTTATAGTTGTATATAACCGTTTGTAAACGCTTGTACCTGTAAAGCATTAATGTAACTTGCTCCTACAAATCAATACCAATAGGAATGTTCAAGCAACACCTTCGGTGAGGCGCTCCCCATAACAGATCCCACCTTTGCCCTTCATCAAAAATAATAAAAATGAAAGGCAATGAAATTTCAGTAAAGCAAC
>JBKJRY010000134.1:0-7621 GCA_046593045.1 Chitinophagaceae bacterium
ATTACCCAATCAACCATATTAAGCAGCCCTATTGAATATTTAAAGGGTGTTGGTCCTCAAAAAGCGGATCTTTTAAAAAAAGAAGCAGGCATTTTTACATTCGGTGACTTGCTTGAATATTTTCCTTTCAGGCATATTGATAAAACACAAATCACTCCCATAAGCATGATCAACCCGGAAACTGATTATGTGCAGGTATTGGGTAAAATCACATCTGTAGAAGTGCTTGGGCAGAACAGAGGGAAAAGATTAGTGGCTACCCTGCGGGATAGCAGTGGTGAACTGGAATTGGTTTGGTTCCAGGGAATTAACTGGATTGAAAAGACTTTGCAGACGGGGATGAAATTCAGGGTTTTTGGTAAAGCCGGTTTTTTCATAAACAATCCGCAGATCACTCATCCTGAGATGGAGGCAGTCATTGATGAGAATGCCGACGTTAAATCATTTTTGGAGCCGGTATATCCGAGTACAGAAAAATTAAAGGCAAGAAGTCTTGGTGGAAGACAAATAGCCCGGCTTACTTCGGTGCTTTTGCAAATGATAAACGAAAAAGATATCCCCGAAAATTTACCGGCAGATATTTTATCAAAATACCAGCTTATAGGCAGGTATGATGGGTTTTGTAAGGTTCATTTTCCATCATCTCCTGATGACTATTTAGCAGCGGTAAAGCGTATTAAATTTGAAGAACTCTTTTTATCCCAGTTGCGTATGGGATTGCTAAGATTCAGGCGGCATACTTTTTCCAAAGGGTTGGTATTTAAAAATGTTGGTGAATACTTTAATGAATTTTATAATAATTACCTGCCATTTGAATTGACCGGCGCTCAAAAACGAGTGATAAAAGAAATAAGAAAAGATATAGGCAGTGGAAAACAAATGAACCGGCTTTTGCAAGGTGACGTAGGCAGTGGAAAAACAATGGTTGCACTTATGAGTATGTTGATAGCTGCGGGTAACAACTACCAAAGCTGTTTTATGGCTCCCACAGAAATTTTAGCGAGGCAACATTTTGAGAGCCTGGCAACTATGTTGGGAAATCTTCCGTTAAAAATAAGGATACTCACAGGTTCATCCACAGCAAAAGAAAAACGGGAAATTCTGGAGGAATGTGTAAAAGGTGAAATACATATTTTGACAGGAACACACGCTATAATTGAGGATACTGTTCAGTTCAAGAACCTGGGACTTGCAATTGTTGATGAACAACATCGCTTTGGCGTTGCTCAAAGGGCGAAGCTCTGGAAGAAGAATGAAATAGCCCCGCATGTTCTTGTAATGACTGCAACGCCCATACCTCGTACACTTGCCCTTACTGCATATGGCGAATTGGATTATAGTGTTATGGACGAGTTGCCGCCGGGTAGAAAACCGGTTACAACGGTGCATCGCCTGGAATATTCACGTCCACAGGTAATGGATTTTATTAAAAGCGAAATTAAGAACGGGAGGCAGGCGTATATTATTTATCCATTAATTGAAGAATCTGCAAAACTTGATTTTGAAAATTTGATGAAAGGCTATGATGAAGTAAAAGCATTTTTCCCCGAACCGGATTATTATATAAGTATGGTGCACGGCAGGCAAAAGTCTTCACAAAAGCAAGTGAACATGCAACGTTTTATAAAAGGTGATACTCACATCATGGTATCTACAACCGTAATTGAAGTAGGGGTGGACGTGCCAAATGCAAGCGTAATGCTTATTGAAAGTGCTGAGAAATTTGGCCTGCCGCAACTGCACCAGCTCCGGGGAAGAGTGGGAAGGGGTAGTGAAAAAAGTTACTGTATTCTCTCAACAAAAGTTAAGCTTTCAGCGGAAGCGAAGAAGCGAATAAAAATAATGTGTGAAACAAATGACGGTTTTAAAATAGCAGAAAAAGACCTGGAGATTCGCGGCCCAGGCGATGTAGAAGGAACCAGGCAAAGTGGCATACTTAATTTCAAACTTGCCAACATTATGGAGGACAAAAAAATACTTGAAGAAGCCCGTATAACGGCAGAAAAAATCATTAACGACGATCCGGAATTATTGTCACATGAAAATAGTTGTTTAAACAATTATCTTCGTATACAAAAAGGAAAAACTATATGGAGCAAAATCTCATGAACATTAAATTTATTTCATTGTTAATAAGCTATTAAATTGCAATGAACGAATTTTAATTTCTAAACTTATAATACAATTCTTTCGTAAATTTAAATTCAGTTCCAATATTCATTATTTGATTCCTGTTCAAACGTTTTCTATTCACAGATTAAACCACAGCCTTGAGAATTTTTAAGTCCGTATACCTCTGTACTATATTCACAGCCGCAACATTCTTTTTGGCAAATAGATCATTTTCTCAAATTGAGTTTATTGAGAATAAAGGCCAATGGGATAAAGAGGTAAAATTTATGAGCCTTGCTGGAAGCGGTTCATTCTATCTTCAGCAAAATGGGTTTACCGTTGCACAAAATAATGCATCTGATGTGGAAGCTTTCAAAACCAAGAGGCATGGAGATGTGGCCGGAGCGCAATTGAAAACGGGTATCGGCGGTAGGATACGTGGTCATGCATACAATGTAAAGTTTTTGAATGTTGATAATCCGCAAATAATTCCTGATAAGGCCTTACCTACTGTCAATAATTATTTTATCGGGAATGATAAAAGCAAATGGGCAACTGATTGCCGGATTTATCAAGGTGTTACTTATAAAAATATGTACCGGGGTATTGATGTACGTTATTATGCTGATGCGGGAAGCAATTTGAAATATGATTTCATTGTACACCCGGGGGCAGATATAAATAATATTGCAATGAAGTATACCGGGGCAGACAAGATAACAGTTCGCGATAAAGAGCTCATTATTTCTACTTCGGTTGGTGATAACAAAGAGCTGTCCCCCTACACATACCAGGTCGTTGAAAATGAAAGAGAGGAAATTGATTGCAGGTACGTGGTTGAGGGAGATGTGGTGAAATTTAAAGTGAAAAATTATTCTCCTGATAAAACATTAATAATTGATCCCACTGAAATTTTCTTCAGCTATTCAGGTAGTCTTGCTGATAACTGGGGGTTTACCGCTACTTATGGACCTGATGGTAGTTTTTATGGAGGTGGCATTGCATGGGAAAATGGATTTCCTGCGTCCCCGGGTGCCTACAGCAATTCATTCCAGGGAGCATTTGATATTTCCATCATGAAATTAACACCCAACGGTTCGACCAGGGTATATGCAACCTACATTGGCGGTTCTGCCGAAGATCAGCCACATAGTTTAATCGTAGATCCGCAGGGTAATCTTGTTATTGCCGGAAGGTCTAAATCTCCGGATTACCCCGTGACGGTTCCGACTTTTGGAAAAGGTGGTGCCTGGGATATTGTTGTAACTAAATTGAATGCAGCCGGTAATGGTTTGATAGGCTCCGTGAAAATTGGTGGGTCACAAAATGATGGAGTTAACATAGAAGATGAAACTGCAGGTGCTACCTTAAAGACTTTAAAACGTAATTATGGGGATGATGCACGTAGTGAAGTTTTACTTGATGCAGCTAATAATATTTATTTAGCTTCTTGTACTCAATCAGCAGACTATAGCGGTACTATTACTCCGGGCGCTTTTCAAACCACCTTAGGAGGGAAGCAGGATGGTGTTGTAATAAAACTTAATCCAAATTGTAATACGATTCTTTTTAATACTTTCCTTGGGGGTAAAGAAGATGATGCAGCGTATGTATTAAAGATTGGGAATAATAATAATGTTTACGTTGCAGGGGGAACTGGCAGTAGTGATATGCCAGGCATTTCATCATCCGGCGTCATACAATCTGCGTATGGAGGAGGCGCTTGTGATGGTTTTGTTATTGAACTAAATAATTCAGGTACGGCCGCATTAAGTGGTTCTTACCTCGGTACATCATCGGCTGACCAGGTATATGGAATTGAAACTGATAAGTTTGGATTTATTTATGTAATGGGACTTACTGAAGGGCAATGGCCTGTCATAAATGCCGCTTATTCCAATCCCGATTCCAAGCAATTCATTTCGAAACTTAAACCAGACTTAAGCAGCATTATTTATTCCACAGTATTTGGATCCGGTTCCAAGGCACCCAATATTTCTCCTACGGCTTTTTTAGTTGACCGTTGTGAAAATGTTTATGT
Source organism: Chitinophagaceae bacterium (assembly GCA_046593045.1). Lineage (GTDB taxonomy): Bacteria > Bacteroidota > Bacteroidia > Chitinophagales > Chitinophagaceae > Ginsengibacter. The sequence goes on from JBKJRY010000134.1 coordinate 4,154, forward strand.
ATCAGGCTGGGGAGGTAAATCAAATAATGGATTTTCCACAGGGAACACAAAGGGGATGCCTGTAACTGCTGACGCAATCAAGCGTACAACGGACGCATCAGGAAGTGACTTTTATTTTTTCGTTCTTAGAAAAGATGCCGCATCCCAGTTGTATGGAACCTTTTTTGGGCAGGAGGATCCACCATTAGGCGTCACGAATCCTGATACTTTTGGTGATCATGTCGATGGAGGCACCAGTAGGTTCGACAGGAATGGAGTTATTTACCAGGCCATGTGTGCTAATTGTTTTAAGCAGGTCGCTTTTCCAGGTACTCCGGGATCCTGGTCCACTACGAACCAGGCGACAGCGGGTGGAAAGTGTAACCTCGGCATGCTTAAAATTGAAATGAATTTTGCGGGTGTACAGGCGGGATTAAGGGCATCAATCGGTGGTGTGCCTTATGATACGGTGGGCTGTGTACCAATCACTGTAAACTTCAGTGACACCATACAAAGGGGAAAGCTTTATTACTGGAGTTATGGTGATGGTTTTGGCGATACCACTACAATTCCAAATGCCAGCCATACTTACACAACCGTCGGCACATTTAAAGTACGGCTTATTGCGATAGATAGTACTACCTGCAATATTTCTGACACAGCTTATACTACCATAAGAGTTGGCAATAACAAGGTTAATCTTGATTTTATTTCAAGCAAAATACTTCCATGCACCAATCTTAGTTACAGCTTTACAAACACATCTTCTCCTACATTTGGCAGTTTTCAGCCAAATACATTTACATGGGATTTTGGTGACAATACACCTCTTGTAGTTCAAAGTCAGGCACCCCCGGTTATTCATACTTATGCAGGACCTGGAACCTATCTTGTAAAATTAACAATCAACGATACGACTTTTTGTAATTCCCCGCAGGATACAGTGAAAACGGTTCGGCTTTCGCCGCAGGTGACTGCGCTTTTCACTACACCTCCTGCAGGTTGTGTGCCTTACACTGCTGATTTTACAAATAATTCATTAGGTGGTCTTAACTTCTTCTGGGATTTTGGCGACGGATCTACTTCAACACTGGATAACCCTTCTCACTTATATAACGCGGCAGGAACTTTTACAGTGAAACTTTTTGCCTTTGATTCCACTTCGTGTAATAAGGTGGATTCTTCATTGTTTGTTATCACTGTAAGTCCGATACCCACAGCCTCATTCATATTTAATCCAAATCCATCTGAAGAAAATAAATTCACCAATTTTGTGAATCAATCGGTTGGCGCTACAAAATATCTGTGGAACTTTGGAGACGGAGACACAAGCACAGAGGTTAATCCTTCCCATATATTCCCGGAAACTAACACCTATAAAGTGTGTCTGAATGCCTCAAATGAAGCGGGATGTAGTGATGATACATGTATGGATGTACAGGCGCTTATAAAACCCCTGGTTGATGTACCATCAGCATTTACACCCGGGAGGTTTGGAGTAAACGGCCGCATCAAAGTAGAGGGCTTTGGAATAGCGCAAATGCATTGGGTGATTTATAATCGCTGGGGACAAAAAGTGTATGAAACGGATAACAGGAAAAGTGCATGGGATGGAACATTCAATGGAAAACTGCAGCCCGTAGACGTGTATGTTTATACGCTAGACGTTACATTCTCAGACGGTAAAAAATACAGAAAAACGGGTGACATTACGCTATTACGATAATAATTTTATTCATGTTTAAATCTATCAATATAATCTTCGCTAAAGTATTTTCAATAATAATTGCATCATGTTGTATTGGTAATTATTGTATAGCACAGGATTTGCATTTTTCGCAGTTCTTTAATAATCCCTTACTTACTAATCCTGCTAATACCGGTTTCATACCAGATGCTGATTACAGGTTAGGCGCATCCTACAGGAATCAATATTCTAATATTATGGCCGTGCCCTATAAAACCATCAGCATATACGGAGATGCTCAGGTTTTTCGGGACAGAATTGAAACAGGATGGCTTGGATTAGGCGGAGTTATATTACGAGATGTGGCTGGTACGGGGAGCCTTACATCTACAAAAGCATATGCTTCGATAGCCTATCACCAAATGCTTGGATTGAGCAGCCTGCTTAGCGCAGGTTTCAATGTAGGATGGGCTAATAAAAGAATAGATCAAAGCAAACTTACATTTCCCGACCAGTTTGACGGCAAGTTTTTTGACGGTGCGCAACCTACATCAGTGATGCTTGTAAATAATAGTGTTAGTTATTTTGATATCCAGGTTGGCATGAACTACGCTTATTTTCCTACGCAGGATATCTACATTAATGCAGGCTATTCTATTCACCATGTAAATCATCCAAAAGAGAGTTTTTTTGAAGAAGATAATACTAACGACAACAAACTTGCGATGAGACAAATTGCTTTTCTAAATGGTATTTATAAAGTAAATGATGACGTTATCATCAACCCAAATATTTATTATACTACACAGGCAAGCGCCAGTGAATTAGTGTTTGGCCTTAATGGTGCTTATAACCTTTCGGGTGACGGATCCAAGCAATTAATTGGTGGATTGTATTATAGATTTAAAGATGCCATAGTGCCGATGATTGGCCTGGAAATAAATAATATTCGCTTCACTTTTAGTTATGATGTAACCACTTCTTCCCTCAAAAACTTCAATAATTCGCTTGGCGCTACAGAATTTAATTTACTTAAAAGGGGTTTCTATAATAATTTCAGCGGCGATATAAGGCAGTCACTTTGTCCTACTTTTTAATTTTTATGCTGCCCTTCAATTTCACTCCTTCACTCCATTTAAACATCGTTTATTATCCTTTATTGAGTATCCATAGAATTATTAATAATTTGCACAGAAAATTGTATGACTAAAAAAATAGCCATTATCGGTGGGGGAAATTTAGGGACTGCTATTGCAGAAGGTTTATTGAAAAGTAAATTTTGCAAACCATCAGAAATTATTATCACAAAGAGAAAGACGGCAACGCTGCAAAAATTTATTGATAAAGGAGTATATGTTACCTCCAATAATTCTGAAGCAGTGCGCAATAGCGAATTGGTAATACTTGCAGTGAAGCCTTACCAGGTAATTGATGTTGTGAATAGCTTTAAGAATGAATTATTGGAAAAACACTTTTTGGTTTCAGTATTAACAGGGACTCTGATAAGTGAAATTGAGGAAGTAATAAACGTGAAAAGGAAATTTCCGGTTTTCAGGGCAATGCCAAATACGGCGATCGCAATACAGGAAAGCATGACATGCTTAAGCTTTACAAATGCTGCGGCTGTACAGATCAACTACGTAAAAAAATTATTTTCTACTTTAGGTAAAGTAGCGGTTATAGACGAAAAATTAATGGATGCTGCTACTGTACTTGGTGCCTGCGGCATCCATTAATTTTTCGTCTATAACCGCTACTTTACCTAAAGTAGAAAATAATTTTTTTACGTAGTTGATCTGTAC
>JBKJRY010000282.1:0-25177 GCA_046593045.1 Chitinophagaceae bacterium
AATGAAAGTAATAACAATGGTAAGGCCGGAATATTAGGAATATCCTATCCTGGCTGGCTCGCATTAGTTGGTGCGGTTGATCCGCACCCTGCTTTAAAGGCCTCATCCGAGCAGGCTTGCATGGGCGATTTATTCCTTGGCGATGACTTTCATCACAACGGCGCCTTTCGTTTGAGCTATGGTATGGAGTACACATACCAGGTAGAACATGATAAAACAACAGATAGCGGTTTTCCATTCCCCCAATACGATTTGTATGATTGGTACTTGAACCTTGGCTCATTAAAAAATGTAAATCAAAAATATTTTCACAACAATATTCCAACATGGAACACCTTTGTTGAGCATCCTGACTATGATGCTTACTGGCAAAAAAATTCTCCTTTACAGTATATACAATATCCGGAAATACCTCAATTGCATGTAGGCGGATATTTTGACCAGGAAGATATCAACGGCCCCCAACTCATGTATGCACACATGGAAAAAAAAGATACATTCAACAGGAACTTTATTGTACTTGGTCCATGGAATCACGGGCAATGGGGACGAGGTAAAGGAGACAGCCTTGGAAAGATTTCATTTGAAAGTAATACCGGTGAGTGGTTTCGTGACTTACAAAAAAAATGGTTTGATTACTGGCTAAAGGGAATTGGAGATGGAAGGTTTGACGAGGCTACTTGTTTTCAGACAGGAACAGGCCAATGGAAGACTTATAAAACCTGGCCACCAGCGGAAGTAACTATAAAGAAATTATATGCAGGCGCGGCACATTCGGCTTCATTTACAAAACCTGTATTGCAAAATGATTATGTAAGTTATACAAGCGATCCGGCAAATCCTGTTCCCTATAGAACATTGCCTATCGAAGCAACGTACGGACCGGGAAGCCGTTGGAGGCCCTGGCAGGTGGAAGATCAGCGTTTTGTTTATTCTCGCCCCGATGTTGTAAGTTTCACGATGGATTCCCTCACTGAAGATATTACGGTAACAGGGAAAATAATGGCGCATCTTTTCGCAAGTACCAGTGGCACGGACGCGGACTGGATTGTAAAACTGATTGATGTCTACCCGGGTTTCGATCAAAAAAGTTTGTCAATGAGCGGCTTTCAATTACCGGTTGCGATGGAAGTATTCAGGGGAAGATTTAGAAAAAGTTTTACCCATCCAATGCCATTAACTCCTGGTAAGCCTGAAGAATTTCTTATTGATCTGCATGATATTAATCACACATTTAAAAAAGGACACCACCTTATGATACAGGTTCAAAGCACATGGTTCCCTTTGATAGACCGCAATCCACAGAAATTCATACCAAATATTTTTGAGGCGAAAGAAAGTGATTTCATAAAAGCAGAACAGCGCATTTACATTTCTCCAAAATATTCAACTTACATCGAATTGCCTGTTATGGAGTAGAATTGATAGATTGGGAGGAACTTACATTCTTTGAGGATAATGATCAATTTGCATAGTACTGAACTTCCAGCCTGGCCATGTTTCGGAGTTTATAAACACATCAAAAGCTTTTTTATTTTTTGTGCATCATCTTTGGTCTTATGCATTAAAGTTTTCCATTGGGTCGGGTAAACCTTTTCCCTCCTAATAAGATCATCCCTCATTTGAAACCAGGAATTGTGTTGTGATGGAAATCATGAACTTCAAAAAACGTTGATTATGATTTTCTCACCAGGTAACTAACCTTTCATTAAAATATTCATAACAATTTGTTAATATATCCAACACAATATCTTTACATTTGAGAGACAATTTTGCACCAAAATAAAAAACAACTGTTTATGAAGCAATACAACTCTCAAATTACCAAAATCGCCTTTCTTGCAATTTTCTTGCTCTTTTCATCCGGAATGCTTTTCGCACAAAATAAAATTGAAGGCAGGGTGATAGACGCTGAAACACAGACACCACTTGAAGGTGTAAGTGTAGCTATTAAAAATTCTAAAATAGGAACTTCAACAAATGCTAATGGCGAATTCATTTTGGATGCACCCAAAAACAGCAAGCTGGTATTGACTTTTGTTGGATACGACCCGAAGGAAATTTCGGCGACGCAAAATAATGTAAGCATACAGCTTACCTCAGTTTCCAGGCAGCTTACAGACGTGGTGGTAACCGCGTTAGGAGTAAAAAAGGAGGTTAAAAGATTGGGCTATTCTGTGCAGGAAGTAAAGGGAACAGACCTGGTAAAGGCCCGTGAATCAAATCCTATAAATGGATTAACAGGAAAAGTAGCCGGGCTCAATGTTGGAATCAACCAGGAAATTCTCGCATCACCAACAGTATTGCTTCGCGGCTCACCCCTTAATTTTTATGTGGTCGACGGTATACCAATAAATTCTGACACCTGGAATATTAGCCCGGATGATATCGAAAGTTATACTGTCCTTAAAGGTCCTACCGCTGCTGCGTTGTATGGTAGCCGGGGGATCAACGGAGCCATCTTGATAACTACAAAACGAGGAAAAAAGAATAATAAGGGGTTTACAGTTGAATGGAACAGCAGCGTACAAATTAATAAAGGATTTATTGCCATCCCTAAAGTACAAAATGCATACGGCGGTGGAGACAACCAACAATATGCTTTTGGTGATTATAATAGTAATGGAACAGGCTCGGGGCTAAATGATAAAGATTATGATGTATGGGGCCCAAAGCTGGATGCCGGTCTATTGCTCCCTCAATATGATGGTAAGTATGACCCAACTCAAAACTATGTGACGACCTTTGCCAATGGCAGAACTTTTACTGGAAATATAGAACCCACTCCCTGGGTATCACGTGGAAAGGATAATCTGCAAAATTTTTTGCAGGCAGGATTATTGAATACAAACAACGTCAGTTTTTCTGCTGTTACCGATCGTTCGACGGTTCGCATGTCGGTGTCAGAGACACATCAAACCGGTATTACGCCAAACACTAAAATGAATTCAGTAAATTTTAATGTGCTCGGGAGCTATAATATAACCGATAAGTTTAAAGTAGAAGCTAATATAAATTACAACCGCCAGTTCACACCGAACATTCCCGATGCGGTTTATGGCCCCAACAGTATTATTTACAACATTGACGTCTGGACAGGTGCAGATTGGAATGTTTTAGATCCTAACATTAAAAATTACTGGCAGCCCGGCAAGGAAGGATTACAGTCAAATTTTGTGGAATATAAAAGATATCAAAATCCTTACTTCATGAGCTACGAATGGCTGAGAGGACATTATAAAAATGATCTGTACGGCTGGGCGGCCTTTACATACAGAGTTAATAAAGATGTCAATATATTACTCCGGTCAAACGTAACATCCTATAATTTATTACGAATCGAAAAAGAACCTTTCTCGGCCCACCCTTATGGAGATGAGCATAACCACGGTAACTATCGTGAAGATCGTCGCGATCTTTGGGAGAACAACACCGATCTGTTGATAAATTATAATAAAGAGAATATCGCAAACTCCGGAATTTCAGTTAGTGCATTTGTCGGAGGTTCTGCAAGAAACATGAAATTTTCTTCAAGTTTTGTAAGCACCGACCAGTTAATAATTCCCGAGGTGTATACATTTGCAAATACGTTAAAGCCAATAAGGGCTTACTCTTATGGCAGTAGTCTTTTAATGTTGAGTGCTTATTACTCTGCAGATATATCTTACAAAGATTATTTCACGGTTTCAACTACCGGACGCGTTGATAAAACATCAGCGCTAGCCACTGATAACAATCAAGGCTTTTATCCGTCAGTGAGTTTGAGCACAGCATTATCAGATTATATTCATCTGCCCAAAGCCATTACTTTTCTAAAGCTAAGAGGAAGCTATGCAAATGTAAAAGGCGGAGGTACAGATGCCTTTATCGGAACTTCATTTCAAAGTCTCGGTGTAGGCAGCCCGCTTGGTTATGGAAACAATTATTACACACCCTATGACGGACCTAATTACTCGCTTTCAACTCCGCCTTACGCAACTACTCCCGGCTATAATAATCAAACGCAAGCTAGTTCTCCCAACTATACAGTCAAAACCGGTATCAAACCTTTTTCGCGCAGTAATTACGAAACGGGACTGGATGCACGGTTTTTAAATAACAGGTTAGGTCTGAGTGCTACTTACTTCGTTTATAAAGACGGCCCTAATATTTCGAATCAGTATATTTCAGAGACCAGCGGACAAAGTTATTTTACTACCAATGGTGGCGCCACTAAAAGAACCGGAGGCGAAATATCACTTTCCGGAACACCTATTGTAAAGCAAACAGGATTTAGATGGGATGTATTAGTTAACTGGGCTACTTATAAAGAAGTTTACACAGCATTTGCCGGGGGTGTTACGCAGGTTTCTAACGGAACAGGTTACCCGTATAAAATTGGAGACAGAGTTGATAAATTGTTCGGCGCCTATGAAGCTCTTACACCAGACGGAAAGGTAATTCACGATGAATCCGGGTATCCCATTTATCTGCCAAAAGCCCAATATCTGGGTCATGCCGATCCTAATTGGTCGTGGGGAATCAATAACAAATTTTCCTACAAATCATTTAGCTTTTCCTTTCAATTTGATGGAATGGTTGGCGGAAAAATCCAGGACCGGGTACTTCGAAAGCTTACTGAAGGAGGACGTGGGAGAAATACAAATGAGGGAGTTATAGGCGAAGCACGTGCTTACGAAGCTGCTCATTGGGGTGATCCCGGTTACTTCGGTTCAAATGCCGACCATCAACACGATGGCGGAGCACGCGATGCTAATGGCAGGCCAACACTTGGGGGAGACGGCGTGCAGGTAGTGGGCGGCTCTGGCAACATTGAATATGACCCTAATACAGGAGTTATTACCAACTATAAATCTCTTCAGTTTGCTCCCAATGATTCCACTACCAACTGGATCCAGGATTATGTGAGTAGTTTCTATAACGATCCGCAACATACTATGGTGAATAAAACCTATGCTAAGCTGCGCGAAGTTGTAATAACCTATTCATTACCTGGCAAGCTTTTGAAAAATTCTTTTTTAAGCAAAGTTGATATATCACTTGTTGGAAGAAATCTTCTGTATTTTTTCCCAAAAGCGTTTCATGATATAGACGTGGATCAATATCCTGGCAGAGATCAGTTTGGTTCAATAAGAAGGGAGTACAATTTGCAAACGCCTACTACCCGAAGCTATGGTTTCAACTTAAATGTGACTTTCTAAAAATTACCTCTTAAAAATTCTTCTATTAAAATTATACGTTATGAAGTATTTAAAATTTCACTTTTTAATCGTCACAACTTTTTTTATAGCAATGAGCAGTTGCAAAAAAAAATTTGAAGATTATTCGCAAAATAAAAACCTGCCACTGCAGGTAACACCAAGCCTGATATTGCCCATTATAGAAAACGACATGATCGTTTATCCGGGCGGTGATGAGGATAAATACGACCAGTTCATAGTCTCCAATTATACCTACTACGGTTTGAATCAATATTGGACCGGAAGCACGGGGCTTAATTATGGAACCTTGCGCAATGTACTTGCCATGGAAAAAGAAGCTAATAGACTTTCAGCCTCTGACAATAACCCCTATCACGCACTTGGCCTGTTTTTCAGGGCGTTCTTTTTTGTAAAGATGACTATGAGAGTTGGCGATTTGCCAATGACAGAAGCTTTACAGGGCTTGAATAATCCTGCACCAAAGTATGATAGCCAGAAGCAGATTTTCCAACAGTCATTATTATGGCTTGATTCAGCCAATACTTTACTGTCAGGATTTATTGCAAATGGATTTCTTGAATTCTCGGGAGACTTTTATTATAAAGAACGACTTAACAACCCTGTTAGCGGGTCAAATGGCCGGGATGCTTTAATCGAGTGGCAAAAAGTTGTAAACAGTTATAAACTTCGTGTGCTTATTGAACTGGGTAAGAAAGCAAGCGACCCCGACCTAAATATCAAGGGCCAGTTTGCAAATATTATTTCTAACCCTGACAAGTATCCCATTTTTACAAGTAACGCGGACAACTTACAATACGTTTATAATAGCACTTACAACTACTATCCTGATAACCCGAACAACTATGGGAACAATGCGGGACGTTTAAATCTTGCTGCAACGTTGGAAACTACACTCGGGGATCTTCATGACATTCGCGCTATGATCTTCGGTGAACCTGCCAGGGGCTTAGGTTTTCCGGATACAGACTTCAGGTCGTTTGCAGGCGGTGAATCGGGCATTGATGTAGGAACATTGGCAACGGAATCAGGCGCCGGTAAAATCTCGCTTTACAATTATAATCATTACTACGCGACATATACAGCCGAACCGACATTAATTCTCGGCTACGGCGAAGTGTGCTTTGACATTGCTGAAGCAATTAACCGCGGATGGATCTCCGGTGATGCAGAATCCTGGTATATAAAAGGAACAACAGCTATGTTTGACTTTTATGGAATAGTTGACGGCAACAATACCGTAGTGTTCCGTAACACAACCGGAACAGATAATGTTTCTTATGCTGTTCCCTTCAGTTTTAGTGCTTATTTTAATCAACCGCTGGTGAAATATATGGGCGACAACGCATCTGGGCTTGCCCAGATATTGACCCAAAAATATTTAGGCTATGCTAGAAATTCCGGGTTACAGGCCTATTTTCAGTGGAGAAGAACAGGCATTCCGTCTTTTGACGCAGGACCTGGAACCGGGAACGGCGGGAAAATTCCTTTGAGATTTCAGTACCCGTCAAATGAAATAACTGCTAACGGAGATAACTTAAGCGCAGCGCTGCAAAGTCAATATGCCGGGCAGGACGATATTAACGCCAAAATGTGGCTGATACAATAGGTTGCGGCTACGTCTTACCGCTAGTCCTGTAATATTGTTTTGGTTATTACAACCAGGATTTTGTTCACGTATCGTGTTAGCGTATTTTCGTAGGCTATTTGGTCCTTTATCATTTTTTAATTTTATAGAGATGTACAGGTGTATTTTTATTTGGGTGGCCGTATTTACCGTCAACCTGCCAATAGCTTCAGCACAACACAAAACTGAAAACCTGGTAATTGTTACTTTGGATGGTATGCGCTGGCAGGAAGTGTATGGTGGAGCAGATTCCGCAATATTAAAAAACAATCAATTCACAAAAGATAGTGCCGGTACCAGTTCTAAATTCTGGGACGATGATATTGATGCAAGAAGAAAAAAATTATTTCCTTTTTTATGGAGCACTGTAGTGAACAAAGGACAATTGTATGGCAACAGGTGGAAAGGCAGCGAGGTTAATAATGCAAACCTTTACAAGTTTTCATATCCCGGTTACAATGAAATATTTACCGGATATCCTGATACATCCGTGAATTCAAATGATAAAATCTGGAATAAGAATATAAATGTGCTGGAATATATACACGGTCAGCCAGGTTTTAAAAACAAAGTCGCAGCCTTTTCCACATGGGATGTATTCCCTTATATTTTAAATAAACAAAGAAGTGGCATCTATGTAAACAGCGATACAGATTCATTGCCCTATACAACCGAGAAATTTAAACTTATTGATGATATACAATCTCTCACAACACGACCTATTGGCGTTCGCCCGGATGTGCTCACTTATATTGCCGCAAGAGAATATATGAAGGAGATGAAACCAAAAGTTTTGTATATAGCCTTTGATGAAACAGACGATCTTGCACATGCCGGCATGTATGACCTGTATCTTGCAAGCGCCTATGCTGAAGACCGCATGATTGAAGACCTCTGGAATTATATTCAATCAACACCGCAGTATAAGAACAAAACCACATTGATCATAACATCCGACCATGGCAGAGGTGATAAAGTAAAGGAAAACTGGCAGACCCACGGATCAAAGATTGACGATGCAGGACAGATATGGATCGCGGCAATAGGTCCTGATACAAAAGTCATGGGCGAAATAACTACAAATAAAGTGCTATACCAGGAACAGCTTGCCGCAACATTCGCCAAATTACTTGGCTTTACGTTTACGGCAAACCATACTGTTGCAGCGCCGATAGAAAGTATTTATACAAGTGGAATAATGAATGCGTCGGGGAACTAGCCACCAGGGTTAAACCACAATTCATTTAGAAAAAAAATCTCTTTCTGTTTCTTTGTGTTTCTTTGCGGCTTCAAATCTTGGTTGCAAATAAAAGTGATATCTAAAAATATATTTTAATTAAAATGACTGAAGCAGAAGCTATTAAAATCACAGACGAAATTCTGTCACTTTACAAATCTTATGGCGACCAGGATTATATTGGTGAACCTATATCACAAATTGAACACATGTGCCAATGTGCGCAATTAGCTGAGCAAGCAAATTACGATGAGGAAGTAGTCCTTGCCGCTTTTTTTCATGACATCGGGCACTTATGTGAGCACATAATGGAAGTGGATTATATGGATGAGTATGGAATTGTCGATCACGAAAAAATTGGTGCAGATTTTTTAAAGAGCAAAGGCTTTTCAAAAAAAATTTCCAGTCTTATAGGTTCGCATGTTGAGGCAAAACGTTACCTCACTTTTGCAAATCCTGAGTATTATGACAAACTTTCAGAGGCGAGTAAAAGCACATTGAATTTCCAGGGAGGCCGTATGAGCCAGGAGGAGGCAAAAGATTTTGAAAAAGATGAATGGTTTCCATTGTACATCACATTACGTGGATGGGATGAGAAAGCAAAAGACGAAAACGTGCCATTACCTGATTTGAATCACTATCGTGCAATGATGATAAATCATTTAACACAAAATAAAAATTGAGCAATTAGTGTTGAACTGGTAGTATTTGATATTACTGGAACAACTTTCTCTGATAAAGGAAACATCAATGATTTTTCCAGGAATGCGTTTTTCAATACCGGAATGAAAGTTGAAGCAGCCGATGTAGACGGCGTAATGGGTTACAGGAAAAAAGAAGCTATATAGATTATCGTTGAAAAATACAAACCCGGCTTTGAAAAAAATGCTGATTTTGTTGATGGTATTCATGAAGATTTTACGAAACAGATGGTAGCCGTTTATGAAGCGTATGAAGGTCTTTCACCAGCTTAAATACAGGGACACTTATATCGCCATTTTCGCGGCGATTATTACATTCCTAACTTATGCATCTGTATATGCATTCAGGAAACCTTTTACAGTAGGGAGTTTTAGCAATGCGCCGCTTATATTTGGAATGGACTATAAAGATGCTTTGGTTATAAGCCAGGTACTTGGTTATATGCTCAGCAAGTTTTATGGAATAAAATTTATTGCTGAATTGAAACGCATCGGGAGAGGAAAGTTGATTCTTCTCTTAGTTGGTATTTCATGGCTTGCTTTATTACTTTTTGCAATAGTTCCTCCGCCATTCAATATTATTTTTTTATTTATAAATGGTTTCCCCTTAGGCCTTCTTTGGGGCATTGTCTTTACTTTTGTTGAAGGCAGAAAAGCAACTGACTTTGTAGGTGCGGCTCTTGCGGTAAGTTTTATTTTTTCATCCGGTTTTGTAAAATCAGTTGCCAAATACCTTCAGGTAAATTTCAATGTTACTGACTGGTGGCTGCCTTTTCTTACAGGGCTCGTATTTATTTTACCATTATTGCTTTTTGTTTATTTATTGGAAAAAATTCCGTTTCCATCCGAAGAGGATATTAAAAGCCGTATAGTTCGTTTGCCGATGACAAAAACCGAACGCAAAAATTTCTTTTCAGAATTTCGTTATGGCCTAGTGATGCTTGTTATCCTGTATGTATTTCTAACGATCTTCCGCGACATCCGCGATAATTTCGCTGCAGATATCTGGAGAGAATTGGGTTTTGGAAATCAGCCATCTGTTTTTACCGCAACCGAGGTACCAATTACCATAATTGTTTTAGTACTGATTGGAAGCATGATTCTTATCCGCAATAATCGCAACGCTTTGGTAATAACTCACATAATAATTATTGCAGGATTTTTAATGGCAGGCATCAGTTCTTTCCTGTTTATAAATCATTTCATCTCGCCTTTTTTATGGATGACACTTGTAGGCCTCGGCTTATATATGGGCTATATTCCTTTCAATTGTATTTTGTTTGAGCGGCTTATTGCTACATTTAAGATAGGTGGTAATGTTGGCTTTCTTATGTACATCGCTGATTCTTTTGGCTACCTGGGAAGCGTTGGAGTTATCATTAGCAAAACAATATTCAGCAGTCGGTTGCCGTGGGCAACGGTGTATTCCAACGGTGTAATGTATTTATCAGTAGTTGGGATTGCAGGGGCTTTATTGGCTTTGCAATATTTTATTAAGAAAAATATCAGTGGAAATTTGGCTGTGGAAAACAGTAAGGAATTAGAAAGAATACCTGTAACAATTTAGATTAATAACTCCACCCTATGTCTCTCTATGTCAGATAACAACGTGGAGTGAGGTTAAAGTAATTTTTATGAACAATTCAGCAATCGTAATAGGCGCCGGAATTGTGGGCCTTGCAACCGCACGTGCACTTTCTTTGAAAGGCTTTGAAGTAACTGTAATTGAAAGATCTGGCAAAGCAGTTGGAGCATCAATAAGAAATTTTGGAATGATATGGCCAATTGGTCAGCCTGATGGCATGATGTACAACCGTGCCATTCGCAGTAGAAATATATGGGCAGAAATTGCGGATGAATCTGGCTTTTGGAAAGACGAATGTGGAAGCATGCACCTAGCTTACCACCAGGATGAATGGCAGGTACTGCAGGAATTGAATGAAGTGTTCAAAAGCAGTGGCCGTTCAGTTAGCTTAAAATCTCCATCAGAAATCACTCAAAAAATAAAAGGTGTCAACCCCGAAAATTTAATGGGGGCATTGTTTAGCGAAACAGAATTGATTATTGATCCAAGGGAAGGCATTGCAGCATTACCCGCATACTTATCCCAAAAATATAATGTTCATTTTGTATGGAATAAAAATGTAAATGCTGTGGAAACAAATAAAGTCTGGATGGGAGAAGAGTTTCTGCAGGCGGACCTGGTTTGCATTTGTTCCGGTGCTGATTTCGAAACTTTATACCCTGAAAAGTTTTCTGAATTAAAAATAACCAAATGCAAATTGCAGATGATGCGCTTTGAAAACCAGGGCGCAGATTTCAGGATTGGAACTTCATTATGTGGAGGTCTTTCGCTTATTCATTATGAAAGTTTTAAAGCTGCTGCTTCTTTACCATTATTGAAAGAAAGGTATCAAAATGAAATGAAAAAATATCTCCAACTGGGTATTCATGTAATGGTTTCTCAAAATGGCAAAGGTGAACTTACCGTTGGCGATTCACATGAGTATGGATTAACTTTTTCTCCTTTCGATGACGCTTATATAAATGATCTTATTACAAATTACCTCAAAACATTTGCCCTCACTGATAACTGGAACCTGGTTCAGTCATGGCATGGCATTTACCCAAAAATGCCCAATGGTAAAACAGATGTTTTCCTAAAAGCTGAAGACGGGGTTTATATCATTAATGGGCTGGGTGGCGCAGGAATGACTTTGTCATTTGGTTTCGCGGAAGAGGTAGTATCAAAATTATAAAACCTCCCATTTTTAATAGCTTCAATTAGAAATTTCCTATATCCCTTACTTGATCCGGTCAAGATTTGTAAGTTGTTCATACCTGTGGAATTGATGTCAACTTAGGCGTAAGTAGCTGAAACAATTATCTTCAATACTTGAACTTGCAAATGCGAATGAATCGCCACATCAAACAGTAGTACATTTCAAAAAAGGGGAAATTATTAACATTGCAAACCTTTTATATTTATGGTTGCCGCCTTTTGGAAGTTGGTACCTGCCACTCAAGGCAATAATTACTCATAAAATCCCTGCGGGAATAAAAGTCTTATAAAAAATCCATACCAGTTTAAATTCGGAATTACAATATCAGGAAACCTGCAAGCGTTATCTAATTCTGTAAATCCGTATAATTCTTAAGCTAATTGTTTTATTCTTTTAATAAAGCCTGATGAAAACCGAAATTATTAAACTCGCTATTGTGATTGCGCTATCAATATTGCTTTTATCTGCATGTAATGGCTCCCGACAAACATCGCACCACCGTGGAGTTGATAACCGGGGATACAGAGGTTACTAGGCCTAGGCGGTGTAGATGCAGTCTTCAGCCAAACTTCTCTGAACATTACAGCAATTCAGCGAATAATGGTTCCCAGGGATGATCGCACAAGGCAATTATTCTTAGGGGTGTGCTAATCTCAAATATTTCTTGCAATGATATTGATAGTTTATCTAATAGGGCCAACCTAAGTTTGAGCTGCATGTTATTATCTTGTTTATTCTGGTTTTACAAATTACCATTTTATTTGATCGCCTCTATTTGAAGAAAACGCTTTTGATATACTAACTTCATGTTCGGGAAATCATTCTCAAAGTTTGAGATGTTGATTGAAAATTAAAAAATAAAAAGCATGAGCGTGCAAAGGAAACACATAACACATCCCGCTACACGCAGGGATGTCATCAAAACAATTACAGCGGGAGGCGCAGCATTAATGTTATCGCCAAATAGTTTATTATCAGGAACCCGTAAGAAAAAAGACCGGCTTGGAGTAGCACTTGTAGGTTTGGGTTACTACAGCACTGACCTTCTTGCTCCAGCCCTTCAGCAGACAACGAATTGCTACCTCGCCGGCATTGTTACAGGGACGCCTTCAAAAGCTGAAGCGTGGAAGAAAAAATACAACATCGCTGATAAAAATATTTACAACTATGGTACGTTTGACCAAATAGCTAACAACGTTGATATAGATGTTGTATATGTTGTACTTCCTCCTTCAATGCATAAGGAATACGTAATACGTGCGGCAAAGGCTGGTAAGCATGTTTGGTGCGAAAAGCCAATGGCCATAACAGTTGATGAATGCCAGGCAATGATAAATGCCTGTAGTGATAATAGGAAAACACTTGCAATTGGATATCGGCTTCACCACGATCCTAACACACAGGAATACACGAACATCATTAATAAAAAATTGCTTGGGAATGTACTTAAGGCGAGTTGCGGTGCAGGATACGTAGAAAACCGAACCAACCATTGGAAGCAAAACAAGTCAATGGGAGGAGGAGTTCTATACGACATGGGTGTGTATGCCATCCAGGGTGCCCGGTTGGGAACGGGCATGGAACCTGTTGCAATTGTATCAGCAAAGACATCTACTACCCGTCCGGAGATTTACAAAAACGGTCTTGATGAGACTGTCGTGGCATCGCTTGAATTTCCGGGTGGCGTAATCGCAGATATTAAAACCAGTTTTGGCGAAAACATAAATTACCTCGATGTCACATGTGAGAAGGGTGTTATAAAAGTGGCTCCGTACCAGGCCTATGCCGGGGTAAAAGCAATCAGTCCTTTGGGTGAAATAAATCATCCCTACCAGGTGCCCTGGCAGCAGGCAAAGCAGATGGATGATGATGCATTATCCATCGTGCAGGGCAAGCCCATGCTGGTACCGGGTGAAGAAGGACTTCGTGACATTAGGATTGTGGAAGCAATTTACCAATCGGCAGGAACTGGGCAAAGAGTAACTGTCTAAGACCTCACAGAATTTTTTATTGAGATGATCAGCCTTCGTAAATAAATGCACCTAAAAGTAACCGTCTACTTTTATTAAATGTTTTCTGGCAGCTTTTTTCAATTCTTAAGAAGCATTTCCGCGGCACCCAAATTTTTACCACGCCGTAAGTTTACATGCACTTAATGATTCTGCAGACGACCAAGTATTGTATCAAGAGAAGTCTTTAATTTATCGATTGCTCCATGTACCGCATTCTCATGTGTGTCAGCTAATTCTATCACAGCGATGGGCTTTCTTCCCCCAAGCCGGGCTTCAAGCATACATCTTTTATCATTTAATCCTTTCTTGGAGCCATTCTCATCTGAAAGATGAACTTCCAGTCTTGTTATTTGTTCTTCAAACCTGGATAGTTCATCGGATAGTAAATCCTTTAACTTATTCCTGAATGCTTCGTGTATACTTAAATTGTTATCTGCATTTAATTGAATGGTCATATATATACTTGTGTTTTAAATAAATTAGATTAACCGTTATAACCCGGCTGGCGTTTTCATATATAGTGAAAGCTGAGAATCCGGTTACTGATTGAAGATGATTTCAAAAATGAAAGATATCACTATTATAATGTATTAATCACCTTTTGCAACCTGGTTCTTATTTCATTTGCAATATCAGCAAGTTCTCTATTTTCTACAGCCTGCATGGATGCAGATGGATCTACCGCGGAAACTTCCACCTGGCCTGCATTTTTTTCCTGTACAATTATATTACAGGGCAGCATCGTTCCGATCTTATCTTCTGCCAGTAACGCATTGTAGGCAAAGGGCGGATTGCAGGCGCCCAGGATTGTATAGTTATAAAAGTCCACATCTAATTTTTTCTTTAAGGTGGCTTTCATATCAATTTCCGTCAATATGCCAAAGCCTTCTGCCTTTAGTGCCTCAGTGACCTTCTGAATGGCATCGCTGAAACTTTCATTTATGATCGTGCTAAAATAGTATTCCATAGTTATTAATATAAGTTATAAGTGAAATAAATTTATTACAGAAAATTTTTTAGTCCCCGGCTACTCTCAGATTTTCTATAAACTGCAAGATTTGTAGCCTGGATATTTTTCCATTGGAGTTCTTTCGAACGCAAAGGAGTCATCCGGTGAAGATACAAAATATTGGCAGTGCTTTCGACACTGTATTCATTTGATGTATCACAATAAAGCAATAAAAATTAGCAAGGCTTTCAAATTTAGAACGTTCACATAGATAGGCTTCGGTTGGGCTTAATCAAATATTCATTCTTCCGTAATACCTGTTTTTTTAGGTGCCGGTTTTGCCTGCCTGATCCTGTAATTGATGGTAAGGTTTATCTGCCTTCTCCTGCCCTGGCTACTTCCCTCGGAATAAAAGTTAACACCATTAGTAACCGACCTGAATTTTCGGGAATTAAAAACGTCCAGCACATTTAAATTTAGGGTTCCTTTACCCTGAAATATGTATTTGCTCATAGACAAGTCAGCGTAGAAAAGCGCCTTTCGTTTTCCCTGGGCCGTTTTCTGGGGTGCTTCATAGTTCGTTCTCATTTGCACATCAAAATTGTCGGATAACATAAACCGGGAAGTCTGCCTCGCAAACCAACTGTAGGTAGTAGTAATATAATCAGGCATGATATTACTCCCGTCAATATCGGCATGAAAGAAATTAAAATTCAAATCAACCTTCCACCATTTGAATGCTGAATAGCCTCCGGTAAATTCTACGCCATATGCTTTTTCTGATAAGAGATTTTCCGGCCGCGTAGTAGCAAAACCATCTGCATTTACGCTTCTTATCCTGTCAATCTTTCCTTTGGTATCACGATAATATATGGCGGATGTAAAGGAGCCCTTATCAAATGTTTTTATATGACCAAGTTCAATTACATTACTGAATTCCGGCTCAAGATCAGGGTTGCCACTAAAAAAATTGCGACTATCAGAAAAGGTAAAGAAAGGGCTCAGATCATTATAGAAAGGCCTTCTGATGCGGCGGCTATAGCTCACCTGGACACCGTTTTCTTTAGGCATGTTAAAAGTAAAATGTGCGCTTGGAAAAAGATTTATATAGTTTCTTGGATTTACGTCGTAGGTTTCCTTTAAAGTTGTTGTTACATCGGTCCATTCGCCACGCAGACCGGCCTGGTAAGCTATTTTTTTATGCTTATTAGCCAGTATCACATAAGCCGCATGTATATTTTCGTCATACACAAATACGTTATCCAGCCCGGGCAAGGGAACAAATCTCCGGAAGCATTTTGCTGATTTACCACATAATCATTCAGCATATTGCGAAAACTGGTCCTTACACCGGTTTCAAAATTTCCATCTTCCCCAATTGGTTTTACATAGTCGACCTGGAAGAGCCACTGTTTTTCAAATTCATCATTTATTGAGTTTTGAATTATGGATTTGGAAACATCCTCCACGCCGTTAGGATCAGAAGAATACTGTGTGAACACCTGGTAGGAGTTTTCCCAGTTATCAATATATTTTATTGCGGCGATCAATTCATGACCTTTTCCGGCAAAGGATTTTTTATAATTTAACGTATATTCTGATTTGGGTTCCGTTTCATCTTCGTCCTGGTTGCGTTTAGTAATACCCGTTAAATTAGATGTATTAAAAAGGTAATCTTTGTAACGGATATCAGTGATCCTTTGTCCTTTGCTGCGGCTATACAGGTAAGAGGCCGTAAGCACATCCTTTTCCGTGAAATAATAATCAAGGCCACCGAGGATATTATTATTAAACCCGATGAGACTGCCGTTGTTATTTTGTTTCAAAATGAAGGTAATGTTCGCACCGTACAATTCCTGGTAAAAGGTTCCACGACCTGGCTGCCTGCGATAAGTAATACCATAATTAATAAAAAAATTTACTTTGTTATGGCGGTAATTAAAATTTGCAGCTGCACCTAAATTGGTCGGGGTTCCCACTATCAATTCGACGGAACCATTAAACCCTTGCCTTGTATCTTTTTTCAATACAATATTGATGATGCCCGCCATACCTTCCGCTTCGTAACGGGCGGAGGGATTGGTAATAATTTCAACTCTTTCAACCATGCTAGCCGGTAACTGTTGCAGGCCGCTTCCTCCATTAATGCTTACAAGCCCTGAAGGTTTTCCATCAATTAAAATCCGCACATTACCGCTCCCTCTAAGTTTTATATTTCCTTCAGGATCCACCGATACGGAGGGAATGTTAGTTAATATATCCGATGCAGAACCACCTGCATTAGCCAGGTCTTTGCCCACGTTAAATATTTTCTTATCCAGCGTTAATGGCATCGAACTTTTTTCCGCCTGTACCACTACTTCGCTCAATATGCCTGTTGAAACAACTAACCTTATAAGACCCAGGTCATGTGAAGATTTTTCTTCGGATAGAATAAATCCAGCGGAATTATAAGACTTAAAGCCCATGAAATCTATTTCCGCGTAATAAGATCCAAATGATAATTCAATGGCAAAATTTCCTGATTCATCCGACAAATTTCCGTTGACATATTTTTTATCCTGGCTGTTAAAAATCCGGATGCTTGCGGAACCTAAAGGAGCAGAAGACTTCGAGTCAATCACCCTCCCCTTTATCATTATTTTTTTCGATGATTGACCTTTCGCATCTGTCATTAAAACAAAAAAAATAACTAAAAGGCTTAAAAATTTACTGAGGAGAATTATACGTCTAAAATATTTTATCATTAACATCCAGTTTAAAAATAATCATGTTTAAAAATAAATTAGATGATTAGAGATTTAAAAAAATATTCAGGATTGAATGAAGATAATTAATCTATGTTGAGGCGTGTGCACTATGCTTCATGAATGCGTGGAATCTTCGTTATCCTTTCCTGCCGGCGATCGGGATTATTACTTTACCGTCGCTATCGCCATGCCATCATGCTCTTTGGAACCCACAGTCTGAAAAATTGTAGCTGCCACATCCGGGCACCTGGATAAAAATTCATTAAAACGTTTTACGCCGGTCACTATTTCATCGGGACTTTCCTCCAGCAGCACTTTCCCTTCCCTGATTACATTATCAGCTATGATCAATGTACCGGGTCGAGACAACTTTAAAGCCCATTGAAAATATTCTGTGTATGGCGGCTTATCCGCATCAATAAAAATCATATCAAAAGGCCCTGCTCCTTCTTTTTCTAATTGAGGCAATATCTCAATGGCTTTGCCCAAACGGATTTCAATTTTTGATGCAAGACCACATCTGTCAAAATTTTGCTGCGCTACGTCCGCATGTTTCTTTTCTATTTCAAGGGTCACCAGTTTTCCGAATTCCGGTAATGCCCTTGCCATCCAGATCGTACTGTATCCCCCAAGCGTGCCTATTTCCAATATCTTCTTTGCATTACATAGTTTGGCGAGTATATGCAGAAATTTTCCCTGGTTTGATGATATACTTATTTGTGGAATACCTGATTCAATAATAGATTGTTCTGCTGCCTTGAGGCATTCATCTTCATCATGAAAAAGCTGGCTGATATATTGATCAACCGATTCAAAAAGCTGTTTGTCCATGTTGTCGTTAATTGATAATGAATAAGAGTTGTTTGAATCAAAGTTAAACAGATAAGGTACAGCTTCACTGTCATTAAAAATTTGATACCCTGGGATCATATGAAGCAAAAAATTAATCAGCATGAACGCCGGTGTATTATTTCTTGCAGCGTAGCTAATGGAAAATTTTTAAAATTTACCAACACATCGCTAACATTATTGTCTTTGGCTGAAATAATAAAATGGGAATGATTACCCTCGCAATAGCTTCCGGGAGAGTTCCATAAATTACCAACCCTTTTTCCTGTTATGGTTCCTTATCGGCACGCCGGAAATACTATAATTTTATTTTTGTTGAACACTATCTTTCGTCTTCTTCTTTAAAATATTATTAAGCAATCCTTTAACGGATTCTTTTGCTTTCTGTGTAGGGTTTTTTGGAGTTGTTGCACTGTCTGCAAGAGCATTTGTATCTTTTGAGCCAAACAAATTTTTTCTCAACTCTTCTTTGGCCGCATCGCCCAATTGCTTTTTAATGGCGTTGAGTGTGTCTTTTGCGACTGTTGTAGCGCTGTCAATTTTAGCCTGTGCAAATTCTTTTACCTGCTGCTGCATCTGTGCAGCGAGAGATTCGCCGCTTTGTTTTAAATCAACTTTAATGGAAGGACTTTTTATAGTTCCGCCCATTTCCAATTTAAGATTCACTGTTTCTCCCACATTCAGCGGAATGCCCTTGGCATTTACTGCCGATGCCAGGTTATTCACCAACTGGTTTCCCTGCGCGCCTATCAATGCCCTGGGTAGTTTTAAGTTGATAGTGTAATCCAAAGTTTCATCAAAGCCCTGCAAACCGCCGATCTCCATTTCAATATCTTTTATTTTTACGGTAAATGGTTTCACCAACATTTTTCCGTTGGAAAATTCAAAATACGTTTTCACATCTTTCAAAGAAATCTGTTGCAGTTGCGTCACGTTTAAAGTAGAAGCAATTTTATCGAGCGGGGCAAACTTGCTTAAAAATCCTTCTATTAAAAGCAAATTTCCATTTCCCGAAAGCGTACTCATATCTATACTCATATCGTCACCCAGTTTTCCATTCGCCGATAAGACCGACGTTAATTTTCCTCCTAAAAACTTTCCGATTGGCATCAACTTCTGTACGGTGTTAAAAGCATAAAATGTTTTTTGAATATCTACTTTATCCACCTCATAACTCATGGCTATGGCTGGCTTTTCTTTATTTTCTTTGGTACTGTAAGAGCCGTTGATGGTGATTGACCCGTCCAGCGCATCGCCGCGAATGTTATTCAACTTTACCTTTTCATCCTGCACCTGCAGCGATCCTGTTAAATTCTTTATGGCAATTTTATCATAATCCAATTGATCCACCTTTGTATTTAAAACAATATCCAGGTTGCCGGGCACTACAAAAGGCGCAGCAGCAGGGGTTGCGGCGGTCGTATCGGCAGATACACCCATCCAGTCATTGAGGTTAATTTTATCAGCATTTAAGGTAAAATCAGCGCTCAAGGGTTTTCCGCTGAACACGTAATTCAGGAGGTTGTTGATTTGGCCGCTGCCGGTAAAGTTGGATTTTAGGTATTGACCTTCCAGGTTAGAAACCTCAACTCTTGTTGGAGTAAACCGGGTGTTCACTTTATCTATTTTTATGCCGGTTGGATAATCGGTGGAGGTATAATTAAAATAATTTAGGCCAATAGTACCGGCAGCATAAAAATTTTGATACTGCTGTTTTTCTAAATCTTTTACATTCCCCTTGACACTCACGTCGGCATTCAACACGCCGGCAATAGTGGTACCTTTCTCTAATTTTGCATAACTGGCTACCTGCGACAGATCGATCCTGCCTTTGGCCACCGCATCTACATACATCGTACTTATCGGTTTCTTTACCATCAACCTGAAATCAAAAGGCTCTTTGTCTATTTGCAAATGACCATTGGTAATGTCTATTACCGTATTGTCCGTTTGACCATCAGCATTATCCACCGCGGCTTTAAGATTAATTTGCGTGATCGCTTTAGGCAGATCAGTATATTTGAATGAACCATTTTTTATTTCCATAGCTACATGATAACCCGGTAGAGTGGATTCACTGTAAATGCCTTTTACCATTCCTTCAAAATTGGCACTACCCGTAGCCATTACTTTATTAAAATCATTTTTGTAAACTGCAGGTATTAGTGATAAGATATTTTTAAAATCGGTATCCGCAGATTTAAAATTGATATTCATACCGTAGCCTCCTGCAAGGCTTTTAATGGAACCGCTGCCATTTATCTTCAGCTCGTTCAATAAAATGTCCAGGTTGTCAAAGTTGTAAACATTGTTTGTGTTGTCAATCTTTATATCCGCATCTACGTCGGTATTTACTTTATATAAAAATGGAATGCCGCCATAGATGTAAGTTACCTCACCTGCACGGGTAGTGGTAGTGAGCGTAAATATATCAGCGGTAAAATCACCGCTACCCGAATGATCAAGATTTGAAATGATGGCACTCATATCACCTGGCCTGTCGTCATAATAGATATACCCGTTTTTAATGGCATAACTTTTCAGTTGGAGGTTAAATGGTTTACTTTGAGACGCAGTATCTACAGCAGTTGAGTCTTCTTTTACTATGTTCCAGTTGGCCAGCCCTTCCTTATTGACTAATGCATGGATGCGGGGCGCATCCAGGGATAGGCTGTAAATTGCCATGTCTTTTCCTCTTATGAAACTCATGATGTCCACCGTTGCATCAAGCCTTTTTGCTGACAATAAAGTATCTGCTTCAAAATAACCGGTACCTGTAACCTGCAGTTCATCCAGCCCTATACTCACTTTTGGGAAATGGCGTAAGAAAGAAATATCTACTTCTTTAAAATCAACTTTGGCATTAATATTTTTATTGATCTCTGTCTTTACAAGGGAAACAATTTTACCGCGAAAAATATACCCTGATGCAAATAGCACTGCTATTAAGAACGCCAACACAATCAAAAATACTTTCAGAAATTTTTTTAGTTTTTTCATAAGGATATTTGCTTAATATTTTTGCAAACTTAAAGTACTTTATTTTAAGGTAAAATTGTGAAGTGGCGAATCCTGGCTCAACAAATCCCGAATAGCTGTAGCAGTTCTTTGTCGACGTGATTGTGCAATCAGCTAAAAAGTATTTCCTGCACTGTATGATGAAAAATAAAACCCTCTGTTCATCCAGCCCTCTAAGAAATTTTATGGGTCGAGGGTATAGCGCTGTTGTTTGAGTTAGCAATAGGTATGCTCATGCATTCGTACGTTGCCGGGAAGTAAATGTCCCAAAACTTTTTTTAACTGAACATATTGATGTAAAGTGATGCATGTCGGGGCTTAAACGATAGTCATAGATTTTATTGATGAAGACATAGAATTTATAAATAAACACTATCGTAAAGATTATTGTACTTTAGACTTTTTAAACGATTTAACTACAAAAAATGGGAAACAATACACATTCGGATCCATCAGCAGGCGGCATCATTCATGAAATGAACAATGATAATGAAGTCAAATGCCCGTTTAGCGGTGGAGCGCTTAAAAGAACTGCTGGCGGTGGAACATCAAACCGCGACTGGTGGCCAAACCAGTTGAATCTGAACATTCTTCGTCAGAATTCCGATTTGTCCAATCCTATGGGTAAGGATTTTAAATATGCTGAAGAATTTAAGACTCTCAACTTTGATGCTGTGAAGAATGACATCTTCCATCTGATGACCAATTCCCAGGAATGGTGGCCGGCTGATTATGGTCACTACGGGCCATTCTTCATTAGAATGGCATGGCATAGTGCGGGCACTTACCGCATCGCTGACGGCCGTGGTGGCAGTAGCTCAGGTAGCCAGCGCTTTGCGCCACTCAACAGTTGGCCGGACAATGCCAATCTCGATAAGGCGCGCTTACTGTTATGGCCGGTGAGAAAGAAATACGGTAAGAAAATTTCGTGGGCCGATCTCCTTGTCCTTGCCGGCAACTGCGCCCTTGAGTCCATGGGCCTCAAGACCTTTGGTTTCGGTGGAGGACGTGAAGATGTTTGGGAGCCTGAGCAAGACGTGTATTGGGGTTCTGAAACTGAGTGGTTGGGAGATAAACGTTATACAGGTGACCGTGAACTGGAGAATCCCCTTGGTGCAGTTCAAATGGGCCTTATCTATGTAAATCCGGAGGGGCCGAACGGCAAACCAGACCCTGTTGCTTCTGCGAGGGACATTCGGGAAACCTTTGGCCGCATGGCTATGAACGATTACGAGACTGTAGCGCTTATTGCCGGCGGGCATACATTTGGCAAAACCCATGGTGCCGCTGACCCGGTTCAATACGTAGGACGGGAACCCGCAGGTGCCGCCATTGAAGAACTAGGCCTCGGCTGGAAAAACACGTTCGGCAGCGGTCATGGTGTAAATACAATTACCAGCGGGCTGGAAGGAGCATGGACTACTACACCAACAAAGTGGAGTAATAGTTACTTTGATAATCTGTTCGGCTTTGAATGGGAGCTAACGAAGAGCCCGGCTGGTGCAAACCAGTGGAAGCCGAAGAACGATGCCGGTGCCGGTACTGTGCCGGATGCACACGATCCGTCAAAAAAGCACGCGCCATTCATGCTTACCTCAGACATCGCATTGCGGGTGGATCCTATTTATGAGACAATTTCAAAACATTTTCACGAAAATCCGGATGAGTTTGCAGATGCTTTTGCACGGGCGTGGTTCAAACTCACTCACCGTGATATGGGGCCAAAGGAACGCTATCTCGGCCCGGAAGTTCCTTCCGAAGAGTTGCTTTGGCAAGACGCTGTTCCGGATGTAACTCACGAACTGATTAACGGCCAGGACATTGCTGAATTAAAGGATAAAATACTTGGTGCAGGATTATCGGTGCCTCAATTAGTATCAGTTGCATGGGCTTCAGCTTCTACCTACCGCGACTCCGACAAACGCGGTGGTACTAACGGAGGCCGTATACGCTTGTCGCCACAGAAGAATTGGGAAGTGAATAACCCTACTCAACTGGCGAAAGTACTGGAGACACTTGGAGGAATTCAAAAAGATTTCAACGGCGGTCAGCCTGGCGGTAAGATGGTTTCAATGGCCGACCTGGTTGTTTTAGCCGGATGTGCCGGTATTGAACAGGCTGCTAAAAATGCCGGTCATGATGTGAGTGTTCCTTTTACACCAGGAAGAGCCGATGCATCGCAAGAGCAAACCGATGTGAAATCCTTCGCCGTGCTTGAGCCGGGTGCGGATGGTTTCCGCAACTATTTGCATGACCGGCATAAGGCTTCGGCTGAGGAAATGTTGGTGGATAAAGCTCAACTGATGACATTGAGCGCCCCTGAAATGACTGTACTCGTTGGCGGTATGCGAGTGCTTAATACTAACTTTAATCAATCTCAACATGGAGTATTCACAAAACAGCCAGGGTCATTGACAAATGACTTTTTCGTTAATCTACTTGATTTGGGTACAACCTGGAGAGCGACTTCGGATGCTCAAAACGTTTTTGTGGGTAGTGATCGAAAAACAGGGGAGCCGGTGTGGACTGGTACCCGCATCGACCTGATCTTTGGCTCCAACTCAGAACTGCGTGCCATCGCAGAAGTGTATGCATGTGAAGATACAAAAGACAAATTCGTGAAAGATTTTGTGGCAGCGTGGGCAAAGGTGATGAATCTTGGCCGCTTCGATCTTCCATAATATTAGTTGCGGATAGACGGCAAGACCAACTAAATAAGACGATAGTTTAAAAACATAGAGCCATTATAAAAGGATCTGTAAAAAGAAATCATCGATAACAGTAGTGGTTGATCCTTTATTTAATAGTAAAAGAAAGCCGCCTCATAATTGTGAGGCGGCTTTATGTATAATTTCAATCAGTATTTGTATGCTATTGAATAATTAAATCCTGCTGTCATTTACTGTATTCATTTCTTTTAAAGTTTGAAAGGGACTTCCACCACGGTTTTATCCCATGCAAGTTTCATTACTCCCTGCTTTTCTCCTGTACTTTCAAATTGAATGGTAAAGTTCTCCACAGCATCCTCTAATCCCTTCGATGGAGCCTTTACTCTTACAACATCATGTTTATCATTGTAGCTATATGCGCCCCAATAATCTAGATCGCTGCTTAAAATAATATCCCAATCTTTTTCATCAGGAATTGTAAAAAGTGAATAGGTGCCGGCTTTTACCAGCTTTCCACCGAGCTCAACATCCTCGTAAAATTTAATTTCGTCTGCTTCGTTGGCTCCTGTGCGCCACACCTTATGAAAAGGAACAACCTGTCCAAAAATTTGCCTTCCATTTCTTGCAGGCCTGCTATAGGTAACTCTAATAATAGCTTTGTCTCGCGGCTTTCTGTCATGGGCAAAATTATTGGGAAAATAAGCCATGTCCATCGGGCTCGCATCTGTCTCTGTAAAATTTTGTGCAAACAATGCAACACTGAATAAAGTCATTAAGATAGCCGTAAAAAAAATTCTTTTCATAATAAGTTTTTTGTAAATAGATCAATTTAAGTTTTTAAAAAAGAGGCCTGAAAGTATAAGGCAAATATGATTAGAGCATGCTCAACTTTATGAACGCCTGTTTATTTAAGAATGAAGATAACAATTTTGAGGAGAGTCGCTTTACAATAGAATGTTTTACAGGGCCGAAAAGGCAACCTTGCATTATAAATTTTAAAAAATGAATTATAAATAAAAAGAATGGTTAGTGTAAGGATAAGAAAAGTCATGTAGGTATTAAAAAAAAGTAAATATTTTTTTTCTGTAAGAAATCATGCTTTCAGATATTGTACAAGAGAGAACCTGGCGTTTATTTAAGCATAAACTCACCGGATGTAAAGCCGGATTAATACATCTTCCCGGAAAGGATTTACTTATCTACCCCAATATCGCAAGCTATATGACTAAATAAGCCTCAGTTCTGCACGTAGTGTGGAAAAGAGGCTTATTTTATTTTCACCTAAATAGGTGAACTTACGAATTATCAAAAAAATAAGATATGCAAGTTCAGGTAAACCACACATTCTACCAATCATTCGGCG
>JBKJRY010000326.1:0-2861 GCA_046593045.1 Chitinophagaceae bacterium
ACCTTTTTCCAAACTATAAATGATAACTATAAACAACAAATGGAAAAACTTTTAACTTTAAACTTTCAATTCTTTGAGAATTCCATTACACATTCCTATGCGGCGTGAAGTATAACAGAATAATTAATGCTGGTATGGCACATAGAGAGATACCCACAGAGGCTATTTGAATTGAGCCGATGTTGCCCAGGTATTTTTTACAAGATTTGCATTAATCCCATACGCCAAAGTTTCCATGCCGATCTTCATCAAAATAAAAGAGCTTCCCCAAATTATAGATAATACTGTAAAAAAAATCCAGTTGACAAGTTCTTTATGCAAAACGATATTTTTCCACCCCAAAGTTGTACATTTATTTGTATATTCTGCCCACCTTCATAACTTCTTATCCAAACATAAAAGAAAAAATTAATGAGTGAAATTCGCCTCAATGATATAAGTACCCGGGCTGGTAAAGAATTTGACAAATCTGAAACAAAAGATAAAACACGTAAAATTCTCGAGGAATTGAATGATCTGCAAAATCTGTTATACGCAGAAAATAAACACTCCATATTAGTCGTAATTCAGGGTATGGATGCGAGTGGGAAAGACGGGGTGATAAGAAATGTATTTACCTCCATGAATCCCCAGGGAGTAAATGTTACCAGTTATAAAGCTCCTACCGCTGAAGAGTTAAGCCATGATTTTTTATGGCGTATCCACCAGCATACTCCGGCAAAGGGAATGATCCGGATTTTTAACCGTAGCCATTATGAGGACATAATAATCACCAGGGTGCATAAATGGTGTGATGATAAAACAGCACGCCAGAGAATGGTAGCCATTAATAATTGGGAAGACCTGATACGGAAACATAACAATACTCATATTCTTAAATTTTACCTTCATGTTTCCCCGGAAGAACAACAGGAAAGGCTAAACGAAAGAATAAAGACCCCATCAAAAATGTGGAAGTACAACGAAAATGATTTTGCAGAGGCCAAACTCTGGAATATTTATATGGAAATGTATGAAGATTGTTTCAATAATTGTAATATGCCGCCATGGACTATTGTTCCCAGCGACCAGAATTGGTATAAGGAATATATAATCGCGTCGGAACTACAAGACACTCTATCAAAACTTCATATGCAGTACCCCGGATTAAAAAAATAAATTAACTCTTCACAATTAAAAATAAACAACATGAGTTTTATTAAGGATTTCAAAGCCTTTGCAATCAAAGGCAATGTAGTGGACCTGGCCGTCGCTGTGATAATTGGAGCAGCTTTTGGAGCAATAGTTTCATCAATGGTAGACGATATTATTACCCCATTGCTATTAACACCCGCCCTCAACGCCGTAGGCGCGGAGAATATATCTGAGTTGAAATGGGGTGAGGTTAAATACGGTAATTTTTTATCGGCGATCATTAAATTTATCGTAATTGCACTTGTTATCTTTTCACTTGTCAGGACAATAACTTCAATGAAAAAGAAAGAGGAGGCAGCCGCTGCAGGACCGTCTTCGACTGATAAACTATTAATGGAAATCCGGGATGAGTTAAAAAACTCCAAGTAGCAATTAAGAATGAAACTAACTTTTTGATAATTAAGACAGTTTCTGATTGGATTATTTCGATGCAATCTTGACAGTAATATTTAAAGTTTTATATATCGTTGCTATAAGAAAAAACTCACTTTTGTTACACTTAGATAGCTACGTAACAGTGATGTTTACGATTTGTTCGGCAAGCACAAACAACTACTATGAGAAAAATTATTATTTCTCTGCTTTTCGTTATGTTTTGCTACATAGGTTTTACACAAAGCAATTTAGTAAGTAAAAAAGTAAATGAAGCTTCTGTTGTAAAGACAGTTTGGAATAAGGGGGCACAATTTTTTGTAATTGCAGGCCAGGCTGGAAGTAAGAACTGGGCTTCAGGTAATGATATATTTTCAATTTCTGCGAATGCGTTCCTGAATGGCTATGCGAATCTTACAAAGGGTAACTGGTATTTTAATAATTCACTAATTGCATCATACGGCGTTATCAATACTGATGAATACGCCACTATAAAAAATGATGATAAAATTGATATCTTCTCAACTTTAGTAATAAAATTAAAAAAGAATCCGGGGTTTGGTATAGGTGCATCCTTCAACTTCAGGTCGCAATTTTCAAGCGGGTATGATCGTGACTACCTAAACCAGGGAATTAAAAGAAGAACCTCCGGATTTTTTGCTCCGGCATATATTACGTTTGCTCCAATTGGGATAAGTTATTCTTCAAAGAATTTGCAAGTTTATGGTATAACAATAGGTTTCAGGGGCGTACTTGTGTCGAACGCACCTTACAGCTATGCTTACGAGGGAGGTATGATACCATCGAATATAATCAATGAAAAAAATCGATCGGGTATTGAAAGATCAATTGCGGAAATGTATGGCGTAGATGCAAAAAAAACTATACAATACCAGGTAGGGCCTTATATTTCTGCTGCTTATAATAAAGAGATTTGCCATAATATTTCTTACATAAGCCGGCTTGATCTGTTTTCAGATTTTACTCACAAAACGCCGGGGAATGTAGATATATTTTTTATGAACACATTTGTATTCAAAATAAACAATTGGCTCAATGCATTGTACAGCCTTGATGTTGCTTACGACGATGATATTAAGAAGTTTGGTTATTATAAAGACCACCCTGCTTTGCAAAGCAAATCAATCTTGGGTATTGGGGTAAATGCCCGGTTTGGAAACGACAGAATAAGAATACGTAAGTAGATTTAATAGTAAATTTGTGGTTCCCTGTGATTTTTTCACCGGCATTTTTTTCAACTTGAATTTCATAGATAGATCTTTGTGAAATATAAG
>JBKJRY010000365.1:0-11740 GCA_046593045.1 Chitinophagaceae bacterium
AGCGTTAGATTTGACATAAGAGAAAGTTTGCTTTTGTTGTGCACCTCAAAGATAATTTGAGTTACAAAACGCTTTCTCCTTTTTATTGAATTTCAAAATCGTTTAGGACAATATTGATATAAAACCATTCCATCTTAATAGTAAATTTCAAAAGAAGTTCCGGAGTTAATTACGTTTGATAGGCATAACTTCCTTTGCTCTTACAATCTTCAATAAGAACGGATAAAAAAGTTAAAACAGGAGGGCAGGTTTAATTTATTACGTACGCCAATAATAGCAATCCAGCTGCTTCCAAAACAGTAATCCATATAATGCCTCTATAGGCAATTTTTTCTTCTAATGAATTCTTCATCTGATTAAATTTTTATACTTAAGGATCAACAACAATCATGCTATCACTAACTATATTCCTTTTTATAACATTAGGTACACATTTTATTAAGCATGATTAATAATTTGTCATCGGAGAGTAATAATATTATTCAGGTATCATCTTTAGTTAATAGTCTCTATAATTAAGTAAGAATAAATCCACCTGCAACTTTTGTTTTAAATGTTTATTTTTATGCCAAAAATTTTTATGCCAATAAAAGATCTCAGTAAGATACATAGACCCGTAACTGGAATGTTTCCAATGCCTGCAACCATGGCTGATTGGAACAAATATCTCCTTACAATGGAACAGGTAAAATCTTTTGATGAAAATGGCTTCCTGGCTGGAATAAAAATGCTAGATGATGAGCAAATAAAAATTTTAAAAAATGAACTCGGTGAACTTGCTGATCCAAAACATAAAGGCAACTCACTCTTTTATGAATATAACAGTAATGAATCTACCGATCCGAAAACTATTTTATTTCATGCTTTAGGTGC
The DNA here is from genome assembly GCA_046593045.1 of Chitinophagaceae bacterium. Taxonomy (GTDB): domain Bacteria; phylum Bacteroidota; class Bacteroidia; order Chitinophagales; family Chitinophagaceae; genus Ginsengibacter. The sequence continues at coordinate 874 of JBKJRY010000365.1, forward strand.
CTGGAGAATTACTCCGGGTTTTCATGATGTGCTATGGAACCCGGCATTTTTAATGGCCGCAAGCCAATTGCTTGGAGATAAACCCGTGCGCTTTTGGCACGACCAGTTATTTTATAAGCCTGCAAAGAAAGGGGGTGTAGTTGCGTGGCACCAGGATTATTCTTATTGGACCAGGACGAAACCTATGGAACACATTACCTGCTGGGTGGCGTTAGATGATGCTACTATTGAAAATGGTTGCCTTAATTATATTGCGGGAAGCCATAGATGGGGCTTATTGCCCAAAACTGTAATTGCAGGTGAACTGCATGGCATACGGGATTTTTTGAATGATGAACAGAAACGACAGTTTGATCATCCACAGCCCACACCAGTTAAAGCCGGTGAAGCCATATTTCACCACCCGCTTACATTGCATGGTTCAGGAGAAAATAGAAGTAATAATTCCCGGCGTGCATTTGTAATCAATGCATTTGCAGACGGTGTATTATCCGATAGCAATGAATCGCTGTTGGAAAGTGTACCTGTTGTACAAAAAGGAAAAAAAATGGAAGGGCAATTTTTTCCTTTACTTTTTGAAGGCGCATAAAAAATTTAAGTTTTTGGTAAACGAATGTTTTTCTATAAAGTAAAACTCCACTTCTTCTTTCTAAATTTAATATTTCCTTCCTGGTATTTTTATAATCAATAATCACTGATGTCAGTATTATTTGAATGATATATTGAATTACTTTTATAAAAATTCTTTTCCAATTAAATATTTAATAAAAGTGCATGCAACCATCAACAACTGTTATTGATTTGCCCATCCCTGCAGAAAAACTGATCCCATTAGAAAATAATTTTACAAGCCAACGTCTTTACTCGTTAGATGCGCTGCGTGGTTTTGATATGTTTTGGATAATGGGAGCCGAAGAAATTTTTCATTCGCTGGCTAAAGCAACCAATGGCTCTGTCTGGTTTGTTATCGCTAACCAGTTTACCCATCCCGACTGGAACGGATTTCATTTTTATGATCTTATTTTTCCATTGTTCCTCTTTATAGCAGGCGTTGCCACACCTTATTCTGTTGGACGTGAATTGCAAAAAGGAAAAACTAAAAACGAGGTATTATGGAGAGTAGTAAAAAGAGGCTTAATTTTGGTGCTTTTGGGAATTATTTATAATAATGGTTTGCAGTTAAAACCCTTAGCTGATATACGGTTCGGAAGTGTTTTAGGAAGAATAGGTTTAGCCTATATGTTTGCCAACATCATTTATATTTATTCAAATCGAACCGCTCAAATTATATGGTTCTGCGCATTACTAACAGGTTACTGGCTGTTATTAAAATTTAATTCAGCTCCCGGCTTTCCAATGGGCGACCTTACAATGGAAGGGAATTTTGCGTCTTATCTTGATCGTAATATTTTACCGGGCAAGCTTTATTTAGGCATTCATGATCCTGAAGGATTGATCTCCACAATACCCGCGATAGGCACGGGATTGCTGGGCATTCTTGCAGGCACCTACCTTAAAAATTCAACGGCTTCAGGGCGTACTAAAGCGCTAAGAATCGCTATTACCGGAATTGGTTGCATCATCCTGGCGTTGGTTTGGAACTTTGATTTCCCTATCAATAAAAATCTTTGGAGTAGTTCTTTTGTATTAAATGTGGGTGGTATAAGCTTGCTCCTGCTGGCACTGTTTTATTATATTATAGATGTATTGGGTTACAGGAAGTGGTCGTTTTTCTTCAGGGTTATAGGCATGAATTCTATACTAATTTATATGTCAGGACACTTCATCGACTGGGATTACACTACCAATGGATTTTTTAAATGGCTGGGACAGTTGGCTGGCAATCCTTTTGGCGCGGTAGTTATGGCGATGTGTTTCGTTATGGTAAAATGGACTTTTCTTTATTTTATGTATAAAAAGAAAGTTTTTTTGAGAGTTTAATATTTGGCTAAAATTGAAAATGATTCGTTAGTTTCTCTGTAAAAAAGTAACCTTATTTTAAACCTATGAAGCAACTCAAATTATTCATGCTGCTGGCTGGCTGTAAGCCGGCGGGAAGACACACTGAACAACATGATGTTTTTTTTACAATTGGTGAAAATATAGGTGACACGATTCCGGGCATTATAAGCTTCTGGCCTGAAGCTAATGACAGTATTCACATAGATGCATGGAGAGAAGTGACTGCGGTGGATGGTTACACAATAGAGATCGAAGACAAGAAACCCGGTTTAATGGAAACAAATGAAAAATTACCCAGGCTATATTTTATAAATCTAGGCAGCTATAAGCAGTATGAATTTGAGGAGTTTCATTACAAGATGATTGTCGTGGCATCGGAGAAAGGTGATGCAATAAAGCAGTCAAAGCAAACGGCATTTTATAAACATACGGGCTTCCATGGCGCTCCATCACATGTTGATGATAAATACGGAATTGATGTTGATGATGTATTCCGGGTTGAAGACATTCTTTCAATAGAGATCAAAGAAAAATATTTTATTAAGGTATCACCAACAAATGCTATTGAAAGTGACGAAATACATCTTGGCTATTTCACTCTTGACAAATTAGAATCATTATACCGATAAAAACCGGGAACATGACGGCAAATTGGTTTGTATTTTGTTTTGGTTTTTACTCATGAACTTATTCCCCGATACAGAGCATTTTAATACAGGCAATCCTAAAAAAATAATTTATACTTTACAGGATGCAGACCTGGTGTATGTTGAAAATTTTTTTTCTAAAGAAGAGGCAGACAGTCTTTATACACAACTGCTAAACAACATTGACTGGAAGGAAACCAAAACTACGGTGTATGGAAAGGAACATGATACACCAAGGCTCACAGCATGGTATGGAGACCTTGGCACAGACTATACTTTTTCCGGGAATAAAATGAATCCTTTTCCATGGACAAATGACCTGGAGTATATAAAAGAAAAAGTAGATAAAGAAGCGGGAGTTACATTCAATAGCGTGCTGCTTAATTTATACACAACCGGAAAAGATAGTGTAGGATGGCATAGGGATAATGAAAAAGAATTCGGCAACAATCCGGTAATCGCTTCAGTAAGTTTTGGAGAAACGAGGCCGTTTCATCTCAAGCATAAATTTAAAAAGGAAATAGAAAAGTTGATCATTCCGTTGAAGCATGGGTCCTTCCTGATCATGAAAGGAAAAACACAACATTATTGGGAGCACCAGATTCCAAAAACAGTAAAGGATATAAGCCCCAGGATCAACCTTACATTCAGAATAATAAAAACTTTATAAAAGTGCCATGCCAACCAGGTGCCAACAGGCAGTTGGTCAACTTGTTTTTTTATAATTAAAAATTGCCCACGTATTTAATACGATCGCAAATGCAGTTATTATAATCAAATGATTTTTTATATCTGCAAAGCCACTGCCCTTAAGTACAACCATCCGCATAACTTCTATAAGGTAACTCAAAGGATTGAACTTTGTAACCACCTGCGCCCATCCAGGCATACTATCAATTGGAGTAAAAAGTCCCCCCATTAAAATAAAAATCATCATAAAGAAAAACATGATGAGCAAGGCTTGCTGTTGAGTCTCACAAAAAGTAGAAACGAGTAAACCAAAGCCAAGGACGGCAAGCAGGTACAAGGAAATAAAACTGTATAATACCACGAAACTTCCCAAAGGTATAATGCCATACACCACCCATGAGACCAACAAACCAAGAGAAAAAACAACATTACCCAGTACCCAAAATGGAATTAATTTACCCAGGATAAAATGATGTTTCTTTATGGGCGTTACATTGATCTGTTCAATGGTGCCCACTTCTTTTTCTTTTACAATATTCAACGCACTAAGAAATCCTCCTACCATTGTTACCAGGATCGCCAGTATCCCCGGAACCATAAACACTTTGTAATTCATTAAAGGATTGAACCAGTTGGAAGAAGCAATCTGTATGGATGGCGCTTCATTTAACTTCGATGGCTGTATCCATTGAAGGCGCATATCATTATTAAAATCCCTGATGATATTCGACAGGTATGCGCCACCTAAATTTGCCTTTACACCATTGATAGCGTTGACGGCTATAAACAATTGCTGCTCGTTTTCACGCACCAGCTTTTTTTCAAAGCCTGAAGGTATTGCCAAAATAAGATCAGCCTTATCCTGCTCAATTAATTGAAATGCACTCTTATAGTTTTTGTTGTAACCAGCCAGGTTAAAATATGTAGAAGCGGCTATTTTCGAAACCAATTTTTGTGAGTAAGTTGAGTGATCGTGATCTACCACTGAAATATTAATATTTTTTACTTCATAATCAGCAGCCAATGGAAGAATCAGCAGTTGTACAACAGGCATTACAGCAATCATAGCAACAATAGACCTGTTCCTGAATATCTGCCTGAACTCTTTCCGTAATAAAAATTTTACTGTTCTCATGTTATCAATTTAAGACCCCAACCCAATCTCCAAGAGAGAGAGAGGAACTAATCATCACGTTAACCGTATTTTGAAACTTTTCAAACTCACTATTAAAAAAAATAAGGTGATGCCAAAAAGAATTAATGTTTCTTTCCATATCGACGAAAAACCCAGTCCTTTTATCATGATAGACTTTACGATGATGTAATACCATTTGGCGGGAATAGCATTTGAAACCCACTGCAAAGGCCATGGCATGTTTTCAATGGGAAACATAAAGCCGCTGAATAAAATGGTAGGTAATAACATGCCCATTAATGAAATGAGCATTGCTATCTGTTGTGATTTTGCTTTTACTGAAATCAGTATTCCCAAAGCCAGACAGGTGATGATGAATAACGTACTTTCAGCAAAAAGCAGCAGCACACTTCCATTTACCGGTAGGTCCAATACAAATACACTTAACAAAATAATGGTAGTAACATTTATTAGTGAAAGCAATAAATAAGGAATCGATTTGGAGATGATCACCAGAATTGGTTTAAACGGCGATACCAATAATACTTCCATTGTTCCCATTTCTTTTTCCTTTACAATCGAGACGGCCGTCATCATTACGCAAACAAGCATTAACACAAGAGCCATCACTCCAGGTACAAAATTCGGCGCACCTTTGAGTTGCGGATTATATAGCATCCTTATTTGCGGAACAATTCGAAACGGGGTGTTTAACGTATTGTTTAACGCTGTTTCATAATCACGTATGATGGAGGTAACGTAATTGGTAAGTGTATTGGCGGCATTAGGATCAGATGCGTCAGCTATCACCTGTACCTGGGCTTTATTCAGATGCAATAAATCGTCATTAAAATTTTCAGGAAATACAATTGCCATCTTTATTCTTCCTTTCTTAAAAGCCGCTTCAATTTCCTTGTAACTTGCCGCCTGCTTTTCGATCTCAAAATATTTGCTTGCGTTTATTTTTCTGATGATTTGCGCGGATGCAATGTTCCTGGCGTAATCAACAACTATGATTTTTAAATTCTTTACCTCGTTGGATAATGCAAAACCAAATATGAGTATCTGAACAATTGGAAGCCCAAACAAAATGAGCAACGTTTTCCTGTCCCGTAATACATGCGCAAATTCTTTTATTACGAACGCAAAAAATTGTCCGTAGGGCTTCTTATGGGAAGAATTTATTTTTCTATTTTCTACCTGAGGACTTACTTGCATCTCTCTTAAAATTCAGAATAATTAATTGCTATTTTATTTCTTTGTGCATTAGATACATTACGATTGCTGGTAAAATAAAAGCCCAAACAATTCCAATGAAGCTGCCAAAGCTTCACTTTTGAATACTCTGTGCATTTAATTATCAATTCTTTTTGCTCCTCTTGCCGATTGCAAAAAAACTTCATCCATTGATTTTGCATTATAATGATGTTTTAAATTTTGAGGAGTATCCAATGCTTCTATTTTACCGTCAACCATTATTGAAATTCTTTTGCAATATTCTGCTTCATCCATATAGTGAGTGGTTACAAATATGGTCATCCCTTTATGAGCTGCTTCATAAATTAAATCCCAAAACTGGCGGCGGGCCACAGGATCAACACCGCCGGTTGGCTCATCAAGAAATACGATCTTAGGCTGATGAATAACAGCGACGGAAAAGGATAACTTTTGTTTCCATCCCAAAGGAAGGTCAGCAACCAATTTCTTCACTTCGGTTTGTAAACCAAGCCGGGAAATAAGCTCATCGCTTTTGTCTTTCAATTGCTTGTCCGATAATCCGTAAATGCCCCCGAAGAAGCGAATATTTTCAAGCACAGTAAGATCTTCGTAAAGGGAAAATTTCTGGCTCATGTAGCCGATATTCTTTTTTATTTGTTCTGTTTGCTTGTATACGTCAAAGCCTGCAATGACAGCACTTCCCGATGAAGGTTTTGATAAACCGCAAAGCATGCGGATGGCGGTTGTTTTGCCAGCACCATTAGCTCCAAGGAAACCAAAAATCTCCCCTCTCTTCACTTCAAATGAAAGTGAATCAGCGGCAACGAAGTCGCCGAATTTTTTTGTAAGCTTATCAGTTATTATTACTGACTCTTCCATCAGTTCTTCAGTAATTTTATGAATGAATCTTCAATGGTTACTTCTGCAGGTTTGATCTCAACACCAAGCAGTCCTTCTTTTTCCAGGTAATCTGTTATCTCATCTTTGTCAAAAAAATTATCCTTAAAAGACACATGGGCATACTCCCCGAATGCATAGCTTTCCAACGTCTTGTCATATTTTTTTAAGTCTTTTAGCAATCCATACATGTCTGAGGCTTTTACCGCATAAAGATTTTCGGGATAAGATTTCACGATTCCTCCCGGGGTATCGATGGACAATATTTTTCCATTCTGTATTAGCGCTACTCTGTCGCAAAGCCTGGCTTCATCCATGTAAGGTGTGGAGACCATGATGGTAATATTTTGTTCTTTCAGCCGCTTCAGCATTTCCCAGAACTCCTTCCTGGAAACAGGATCAACACCAGTTGTTGGCTCATCAAGGAAAAGCACAGTCGGCTTATGAATGAGCGCACAGCACAATGCCAATTTTTGCTTCATCCCCCCTGATAATTTTCCGGCACGTCTTTTCTTAAAAGGCTCGATCTGGATATATATGTCTTTAATCAAATCATAATTTTCCCCAATTGTCGTATTGAAAATTGTCGCAAAAAAATTCAGGTTCTCTTCAACGGTAAGATCGAGGTACAATGAAAATTTTCCAGGCATGTAGCCCACGGTATTTCTTATTTGCTTATAATCTTTTACAATATCAAAACCATCAACGGTAGCTGTTCCTTTATCGGGCAATAGCACAGTTGTGAGCATTCGAAATATGCTTGTTTTGCCGGCACCATCGGGCCCTATCAGGCCGAACAATTCACCTTTATTTATAGAAAAAGAAATGTTATCAACCGCCACTGCTTTTTCTCTACCATACACCTTGGTAAGGCCTTTAATATTGATTGAAAATTGATCAATATTATTTTTCTCTATATTTTTATCATGCTTCATCGTGTGTTTTTTTTAGAGAACACAACATCCCCGGCTTTCAACTCCCAATTTTTAATTTTCAACTTTGTTAAACACCACCTCCCCATACATTCCAATCTTTAAGTAGCCATCGTTCTTCACCCGGATTTTTATTGCATAAACAAGATTGGCCCGCTCATCTTTTGTTTGAATTGTTTTTGGGGTAAATTCCGCGTTATCACTTATCCATTCTATTGTGCCTTTATATTCTTTATAATTATCTGAACCATTATCTGCCAGTACTGTTACTTTTTGATTCAATTTTATTTGGGAAAACTGGTCTCCCGTTATGTAAGCCCGTAAAATAATTGTAGAGAGATCCGCAATTTTATATAATGGTTTTCCCGGTGCGGTTACTTCAAATTCTTCAGCGTATTTCGTAAGCACAACGCCACTTACAGGATTTATAATGCTGGTTTTATTTTGCAGGTACTGCAATTGCTCGGCCCGCTTTTGTAATGGTCCGCCTTCACTTAATACACTCCTGTTTTGTGTTGCAATATTACTGGTCTGTACATTTATTTGCTGTTGCGTTACACCAATCTGTTTTTGCACTACATCAATCTGTGCATTTATATCATCGAGCTGTTTGGGTGTAGCGGCGTCCAGTTTCAATAAATTTTGCGTTCGTTTCTGTTCGTGTTGCAGGTTTTGCAATTGCGATCTTTGAACTGATAACTGCGACTGTAATAATTTCACCTGGGGTGCTGCATCAACCATTTTTTCTTTTAACGCATTTAGCGAAGAAATGACTTCTTCTTTTTGCAATCCTATATTCGTTGGATCAATCTGCCCCACAATAGAATCTTTGGAAAGTTGCTGGCCTTCTTCCACATTAAATTCAAGGATCTTTCCATTTGCCTCTGCAGATACTATTGTCTCAACTGCTTCAAATGTTCCCGATGCATCAAAATTATTTTTATTGCTTTTGCAGGAGCCAAACAGGATTACTAAAGCAATAACGACGGATATTCTTTTCATTGATTAATATTTTTAATTTTTAATTGCCTGATGTTACCTCGTGAGTATATACTCCCAGTAGCAACTGTATTTCGTGCAGCATTTTATTTTGCTTTGCCACATCTTCGGCGTCTACTTCACGTATGTAATCGTTGCTGGTTATTACACCGTTTTCCAATTGCGCCAATGCCGTATTTTTTATGCTTGTCCTCAATGCGATTATTTCACTATCCGCCTGTAGCAGATTTTTTATTTTTTCTATTTCTTCTGTTTGCTGGCTGAGAGAAATATTCGTATTGAATAAAAAAGTTTCTTTTTGAATATCAATATTTTTTTGACTATTCTTTAATAGTGCTTTCTCATTCTTTGCATTGTATAGTCCATTCAAAGGCCAACTGAACCTGATGCCCGTGATATAGTAAGCTTCAGCATCGCTACTTAAAAAATTTAGAGCAGGCCTGCCAACTCCACCCTGCAAAAACAAATTTATCTTCGGACGGTTTTTAGCATCAATGATTTTGCTTTGCACATCAATGGACTTTTGCCGGTAGTTAAAAAGCAAAAGTTCGGGACGCTGAATTTCTTTTGCAATAGTTTTGCTTCCAGGCTTTATTAATTCAGTATTCCCGTCCAAAATTTGGTTGATAAATAAACCAAGAATTTTAAGATACGCCTTCCGGGAGGCCTGCAATTCAATTGTGCGTTGATCTGCTTTAAGTAACTCTGCTTTTAAAACATCACCACTGCTTTTAAGTGCGGTTCCATATTCTATTGCGGCTTTTGTTTTATTAAGCCCGGCCCGGATGTCTTTTTTAAGCAGATCATTTTGCAGCAGTTGTTCATCCACTAATAATATTCCGAAGTAGACCTGGTTGATTCTTTCTTTCAATGCATATAAATCTACCTCGAGTTGTTGTTGTTCTGCAAGCCTGTTTGCTTCCTGGAATTTTTTTTGTTCTCTCATTACGCCACCGTCATAAACAGCCTGACTTACTTCACCATATGCTTTATACTGATCCTTGCTTAGCTCCTGGATATCCATTCCGGGCACTTTTATCGGGATCTTCGTTACTGCTGATTGATAAGTTGCCTGCCCCATAAAATTGATTTGTGGTAAAAATCCATGTGCAATGTTTTGAATGGTATACTCATTGCTGTTATCAATAAGCGATCTTTGATCTATTAATGGATAATTTTCTTTTGCAAGCTGGTAGCACTGTTCAATAGTCAATGTTTTTCCGGCCTGCGCATTGGCGGTCGAAAGACCTGAATACAACATAACTGCAATTACAATTGTAAGTAGCTTTTTCATATCACTTATTTTAAACCATTTGCAAATAGACGCCAGCTGAGTTATTTTTTTAAAAGTAAAACAGCGAGACAGTAATATTCAAAAGGGAAACAGTAAACCCCGGGCCTAGACTTCCGGCTGGAGAGGGTCCTAAAAACTTTGTTCACATGAAAGTTTTACCTGATGACAAATTTTTAAACGAATAATAATTTGTTATTCAAACCATCTTCTAAACTCCGCCGCCTTTTCTTTACTTACTGTCAAATCATCCGTATTGATGTTAAGAATTTTTAAAACCAGTTTTCCCAAATCATCAGTACGATAGCTCTGTAAATAGGGCAGGTGAATAATGTGTTGCCTGTTGGCACGAAAAAATAAAGCAGGGTCAACCAGTTCTTCTACTTCATCAAGTGAGCGAAAATCAGTTATGTATCTCTTATCATCAATATTGATTAAATAAATAATTTCCTCTTTCAAAAATAATACGATGTCATCCACCGATATCAAGGTAACGGAACGGCCTACACGTACGGCAAACCGTTCTTTAAATTTTTTGCCTTTCTTAAAATCAACAAATAATTTTTTCGTTTCTTCAAGGTATACCGCATTGCTGAATTTTGATTGAAGGAGATGAAACTTATCAAACGCATTTTGCAAATCTGCTTTGTCCACTGGTTTCAACAAATAATCAATGCTGTTTACTTTAAAAGCACGTATTGCGTATTCATTATAGGCTGTCGTAAAAATGACCGGACAGGTAATACTATTTTCAGAAAAAATATCAAAGCTTATTCCATCTGCCAGCTGAATATCAGCTAACACAAGGTCGGGCTGCGGATTTTCAGCGAACCATTTATTTGAAAAATGCACACTTGACAACGGCCCTGAAATTTCTGCGGTTGGCTCTAGTTGTTTTACGATCTTCAGGAGGCTTTGGGCAACCAGCGGTTCATCTTCTATAATCAATATCTTCATAATAAAGGAAGTATTATAGTAACCTCAATATCGCAAGTTATATGACTAAATAAGCCTCAGTTCTGCACGTAGTGTGGAAAAGAGGCTTATTTTATTTTCACCCAAATAGGTGAACTTACGAATTGTCAAAAACATAAGA
>JBKJRY010000450.1:0-7211 GCA_046593045.1 Chitinophagaceae bacterium
CTTTTAACACCAATGCTATCAATAGTGTTACTTTAATCAAAGGAGGCTATCCCGCTCAATATGGCGGCCGGCTAAGTTCTATTCTTGATATTACAATGAAAGAGGGAAATAAGAAGAAATTCAGCGGCGAGGGTGGCATTGGTTTAATATCTTCCAACCTGACATTGGAAGGACCGGTTAAAAAAAATAAATCCTCTTTTATTATTTCTGCGAGAAGAACCTTTGCCGACCTGGTTGTAAAAGCCGTTACCCCAAAAAATAAAAACAGTACCAATTACACTTTCTACGATGTAAATGCAAAAGCAAATTTCGAATTAAACAAAAAGGATAAATTATACTTAAGCATTTTTAAGGGACTGGATAATGCGAAGTATGTGGGGTTAAGCAGCCTGCAGTATGGAATTAATTTTGGCAATACAACCGGCACCGCGAGATGGAATCATTTATTTAATAACAAACTTTTCAGCAATACTTCATTTATATATAATGATTATCATCTAAGCCTTACCACAACGCAGGACCAATATTATGCACAATTATACACAGGTATTAAGGATGTAAATTTTAAAACCGACTTTAGTTATTTTCCCTCTTCTTCCCATTCCATTAAGGCCGGATTCAATTATGCTTACAGCACTTTATTTCCATCAACCACTTCAGCAAAAATTCCAAAACACGGTAATATTAATAAGCCCAATTTAGACAGTATTCAACATATATATTCTTCCTTAGTTGCTTTTTATATAAATGATGATATGACAATTTCTGAAAAGATAAGTGTAAATGCTGGCCTTCGGGTTCCCTGGTTTATAAAGTCTGACGTGCAGTATTTGCGTTACGAGCCAAGAGCTACCATCAAATATCAATTAGATGATGCTACTTCTATAAAGGCCGCCTATACGATAATGAACCAGTTTCAGCATCTTGTTCCTAACAGTACAGCATCGTTGCCAACTGATATCTGGATAAGCAGCAGTAAAATTGTAAAGCCGCAAAACAGTCAGCAGGTTGACATCGGCTTATTCAAAAACTTTAAAGACAACACTTTTGAGGCCAGCATTGAGGCATATTATAAAACAATGAACCACCAGGTATTATTTAAAGAAGGGGCTCAATCTATAGAAAGTCCCAATATTGATAACAAGCTTACTTTCGGAAAAGGCAACAGCTACGGCGCGGAGTTATTTATTAAGAAAAATGTTGGCAGGTTTACGGGCTGGTTATCTTATACTTTATCATGGACGAATCAAACATTCGATTCATTGAATTATGGCAGGCAATTCCCTTTCACCTATGATAAGCGACATAGCCTTTCAATTGTGGGCACTTACGACTTGAACAAACACTGGACCTTCTCCGGCGCCTTCGTACTTACCAGCGGCGGTGCGTTTACATTACCTACAGGCCGGGCGACTGTATATGGCGATGGCTCTTTGTACGATGGAACTTACTATGACTATGCAGGAAGAAATAATTACCGGTATAGAACATATCACAGGTTGGATCTAAGCGCTATGTATCACAGACCGGCAAAAATATTTGGGAAAAAATATGAATCAGAATTGGTGATAAGTGTTTATAATATTTATAACCGCCATAATCCATACTTTATTTATTTAAATAAAGATGCAATAACCCAGCAAATTTCAGCACGTGAAGTTTCTTTACTGCCTATCATACCAGCCATCAGCTATAATTTTAAATTTTAGTTTAATGAAAAAAGTATCAATTACAGTCGTTGCACTTAATGTGTTCATCTTCATATCCTGTGAAAAAACCATTACGATAAAACAGCAGGCCTACCAAAGTAAATTATCAATACAGGGCTTAATTACACCAAATCAAACGCCACGGATTTTTATTAACAGAACGGTACCTTACTTTGACCCGAAAGTCAATACACGTGAACTTACCGTAGATAATGCTGCTGTTACATTAAATGATGGCGGCTCGAGTGTCACGCTCTATTTTGATTCAGTCTATAATTATCACTATTGCCATTTTGATTATTTCTATACCTATCCACAAAACATACAGGTAAATAAAACCTATACACTCAATGTGTCTTTTAATGGAATTGAGTATTCGGCGCAGGCGTCTACCACTCAATCAATAGTACCCATATCATCGCTTAGTTACGTACAAACATTTAAAGATTTATATGGCGAGCACGAAGGCGTAATAGTAGGTTACACTGATAAACCCGGCGAAGAAAATTTTTACCGTTATGAGATGGGTCGAATGATCGACAGCAGCGTAAAAAGTGTAGATGCTGCGAAGAGCAGTTGCACTTTCGGGCAAAAGTATTATGTGAAAGAAATTGGAAGATCAGTATATGCTGATAAAAATGTGGATGGCAAAGCCCTCACCTTTACTTTTGAGCCAAATTATTCTCATAAGAAAGATGATACCGCCTATGTAAAATTAGAAAGTGTAGATAAAAACATTTTTAATTTTTACGATAATATTGATAGGCAAAAACTTGCGCAGTACAATCCTTTTGTGGAGCCGGTATTTATTATCCCCGGGCAATTTAAAGATGCTATTGGTGTGTTTGGTGCTTATGAAGTTTCTGATTCGGTGCTCTTTGTATACCCGGAATAATAATTCAGTAATATGGATTTTTCAATCGCTGATCTTAATTTCAATCATTAACTTTTAATTATAGTAACTACGTGCCTATCTTCAGATTTCCGCCAAATTCCAGTTATAGTTTTGTATAATTATTAAATAAATAAAAAATGAAAAACATGAAAAAAGTTATAAGCTTAGCGGCAATTTTATTTACGTTAAGCACCGCAACATTTGCGCAGGAAAAAGCCGAAGGCAATGAGCATATAAATGTTCCTGGAAAAGTAAAATCAGCTCTTATGCAAAAATATCCGGAGGCAAAAAATGTTGGATGGGAAAAAGAAAACGGAAACTACGAAGCAAACTGGGGCGGGAAATCAGGAGAAGACAATTCGGTTCAGTTTACGCCGGCAGGTAATTTTATTGAGATTGTAAAAGCAATTCCGGTAAGCCAACTTCCGGCCAATACCATTGCCTATGTAAAAGAACATTATAATGTAAAAATAACGGAGGCTGGAAAAGTAACAGACGCAAAAGGTAACACATCGTATGAAGCTGAAGTTAAAGGAAGAGATATTGTTTTTGATCAAAATGGCAATTTTGTAAAGGCAGAGAAGTAAATAATCTATCAAGGTTGAAGTCTTAAGCTATCCTAGATCATATAGGGTAGCTTTGTAATTTAAAAGGTGCCGTTATCAATTACGATTGAATTTTGAAAAGCATATTTTGTCTTTCAAATAACAGTTATTTTGTTTAACCTTTTATTGAAAACCAATTATGCCCATTAGGAGACACTTTGTGAACGCGTAATACTTCATTGTTCTTTTCACACACTTCTTTCCATTCATTAATAAATTGTTATCCAAAAGAGAACATACCTTACAACAGTGAGAATCAAAAGCTACCTGATGCTAATGCAATAGCAACCGTTTGAAAGTAAACATTTCAACAGCACATCGCCTTATACAAGATTTTGAAAGACTGAAAATACTCATTGAGCAGACAGGTTACAAACGCAAAGTCGTGTTTGTTTTTGAACATTATATTAAACTATTCAGATAAAAAGAATTGTGCAATGACGGTAAAGTAATTTATAGGAATAGCTGGTTTGCCTGGGAAGTAATTGTTATTCAAAACATATTTTGCGACATCTTTAAAACCTTTGAAGCGCTAAGTCCAAATCGTCGCAAAAGTTTTTTAATTCTTTTAGCTTCACTTCAATTCTTAATTTATGTAGCCTCGACAGGAATCGAACCTGTATCTGGAGCTTCGGAAACTCTTATACTATCCATTGTACGACGAGGCCATTACTATTTGTGCAATTTTAAAGAACTTTTATTTTCCAAACTGGGCAATATTACTTCCGAATATTTTAACGGCAATAGCAAGCAAAATAACACCAAAAAATTTTCTTACCACGATTAAGCCGTTGGGGCCTAAGGCCTTTTCAATCCATTTTAATGATTTGAGTACTGCGAATATGACAATACAATTTATCAATACGCCAAACAAAATATTAATGTCATGGTAGTTAGCTTTTAACGACATGATGGTGGTGAGCGTTCCCGAGCCAGCAATTAAAGGAAATGCGATAGGAACGACGCTACCACTTTTGGGATTACTATCCGGCTTAAATAAATCAAGTCCTAATATCATTTCAAGCCCGATAATAAAGATCACAATACTGCCAGCAACAGCAAAAGATTGCACATCGAGCCCAAGAAGATTAAGGAAGGGCTGACCTACAAATAAAAATAACAACATAAATGCCCCCGACGCTATGGTAGCCTGGGTTGAACGTATAACACCTCCCATCTTCTCCTTTAGCGAAATTAAAATAGGAATTGAGCCAAGAATATCTATCACAGCAAATAATGTGAAAGTTATGGTTATAGTTTCTTTACTTGATATGTTGGCGAAATCGGCCATAAATTTTTTGCAAATGTACAGTAGATAGTTATAGAGGGAAAATTACCTCGTAAAAAATAAATACAATGAATTATAAGCTTATAAATTTGTAAAGTAGGTGAGGTTTACGAGGGTTTACCTGGTTGGGCCTTAATTAGACGGTTAATATTTCCTATAAGCCTGTCGGGCACCAATTTTAAACAAGAATTTTAAAAATAGAGACACGCGGCCGGTCAATAATCAAACTGTGTTTTTCAATCATTATTTTCAAAAATGATGTGCTGTAATAAAAATATTAAAGCATAAATTAGTAATGTAACATAAAATCATAAACCCGAAATAAAAATTCTTTTTATTTTCAAGCTTACTGGATCAAACTTTTATTGTTTTGGAAAATTTAAATACAAAAAAATGAATTCTAAAAAAGATCAACTTTGGCCGGCATTAATTTATAACAATACGAAGGATACTATTTCAACTGTTCATTTATGGACGCAGATCGTTGGAAAGATTCGCCTTAGGAAAACACCGTGGACCAATCATTCGTGGCATGTGAGTTTAAAGGTTTCCCCATTGGGCCTTACGACAGGGAGCATTCCATATGAAGGAGGAATGTTTCAAATTGATTTTGATTTTATAAACGATCTTTTAGTAATTACTTCAAGCCTGGGTAATATTGAAAAAATGAAATTATATCCGAGGTCTGTTGCTGACTTTTATAAAGAATTATTTGAAAAATTGAAGGGCCTCAATATTGATGCTTACATACATGCCTCGCCAAACGAAGTGGACCCGGCTATACCTTTTGAAAAAGATGAAACCCACAAATCTTATGATCATGAGCAAATAAAATTATTTTGGCAAGCGCTGGTTACAATCAATAATATTTTTACAAAGTTTCGGGCAAGATTTATAGGGAAGTGCAGTCCCGTACATTTATTCTGGGGAGCATTCGATTTGGCTGTTACAAGATTCTCAGGAAGAACAGCGCCTAACCATCCAGGTGGGGCACCCAATATACCTTTAAGAGTAATGCAGGAATCATATTCACACGAAATAAGTAGTTGCGGTTTTTGGCCCGGTAATGAACAGTATCCGCATGCAGTATTTTATTCCTATTGTTATCCTGCTCCGGAAGAATTTGGAAAGCAAACTGTTGAGCCTGCGGAAGCGTTCTTCAGCACTGAAATGGGTGAATTCTTGATTAATTATGATGTAGTAAGAGAATCAAATGATCCTGAAAATACGTTGTTGCAGTTTATGCAAACCACTTATGAAGCCGCCGCCCGGATGAGTAATTGGAATAGGGAAGCACTGGAGTTTGATTTTTCTTCTTTTGAAAAATGATAAAGCCAGGAGGTTAGATAATTACTAATCACGAAAAATTAAAACATTGCGATACCCGCTAGTTCCAGGCTTCTCTTTTTAATTTTACGCAATTCCATATCTTCAATAATAGGATCTGGAGTAAGTACGATTGAAGTATTATTTTGTTTCCACCAGTCATCCTTTGCTAAATGATCAAAATGAATTACTGCAATCAAATAGCTCCTTCCTTCTTCCGCATGCCATTCTTCTATCCATTCAAATTTTTCGCGGGGAACAAATTTCCAGTCATCAAAACTGATATAAAATTTTATATAAAAATCATTAGTGAGTTCGTTCGGCTTATGATAATATAATTTTTTGTATTCGTATTTATATTCATAGCTCAATGCTGAAATATCACTCAATACCGCTGAAGCCGTTGGAAAACTCCCGGCCCCCTTCCCATAAAAAAATTGCTTATCAGCGAATGAGCTTTCAATAACAACGCCGTTGTACTCATTTTTCACAAATGACAAATGATCATCCTGTTTTACAAACTGGGGGAGAACAAAGGCAGCGACTTTTCCATTTAATAATTTTTTTGCCTGGGCCACCAGCCTTATCTCGTAATTTTTTTCTCTACCAAAACTTGCATCTCCCGCATTGATATTTTGGATACCAGTGAACAAAATATTTT
Source organism: Chitinophagaceae bacterium (assembly GCA_046593045.1). Lineage (GTDB taxonomy): Bacteria > Bacteroidota > Bacteroidia > Chitinophagales > Chitinophagaceae > Ginsengibacter. The sequence goes on from JBKJRY010000450.1 coordinate 6,485, forward strand.
CAACTGAAGTAACTATACCATATGCATGGCAAAGAAGAATAACCCACTTATGTACCGCATCCCAGCCGTCTACATCCAAAGTAGGATCAGCCTCGGCAAATCCTAACTCCTGCGCCTGCATTAAAGCCTTTTTAAAGTCAAGTTTGTCTTCGAACATCCGGGTGAGAATATAATTGGTAGATCCATTGACGATAGCACGGAATGAATACAGGAGATCATAATCATAATATTCCTCCAGGTTGCGTATAACGGGGATCGATGCACAGGCAGCGGGCTCACATAGAAAAGGTGATCCTGTCTCTCTTTGCATTTCTAAAATCTCCTGCAAATGCTCGGCGATCATTTTTTTACTTGCGCTTACAACAGCTTTACCACTCAATAAAGCGGTAGAAACTATTTCAAATGCTGCTTCAGATTCACTAATAACTTCTACGATCACATTTATTGTTTCATCATTCAATAATTCATTCTTATCTGTTGTAAATAGTTCCGCAGGTGCATTTCGTTTTTTACCAGCATCTTTTATACAAACCTTTTTTATTGTCGCATTCAGGGAAGGAGTTTGTTTCAACACTTTATAAAGTCCCTCTCCCACCACACCAAAACCAAATAGGCCTATTGTTAACTGTTTATGTGTTGTCATTATTTTATTTAATTTGTAATTCAGATGCGGGAACAGGATGATCAATTAAAAAATTGTTTATAAGGGTATGAATTTGTTCAAACT
>JBKJRY010000055.1:0-4767 GCA_046593045.1 Chitinophagaceae bacterium
ATTTACCCAAATGGAAGAAATAGCGAAACACGAGGGGAAAAATCTTATAAACATGTCATTGCAGGAAATGGATGAAATGTGGAACGCAATAAAAAAACAAAACATCACAAGTTGATTCTTAAAAACACAAATTCTTTTTTTGGGAAAAACGGGTTTCTATTAGTAATCGCAGCATGGTTGCTTACTATATCTTTTATCATTGATAATTACTGGAGCGGTGTCGCCACGAGTACAACAATAAAAAGAGCTATTCAAAGAAATATTGAAAACACTCAAAAAAATATTGCCGCCTTTTATGAAGATTCTGCATTAATAAACAAGCTTGCAAAGGGACGATATAACGAGGAGGAATTAGAAAAGCTTGTCAAAAAAACATATTTCATTTTCATATATAAAGTTTCATCCACTAACGAAAAGACACCGGTATTCTGGAATACTCAAATAATAGAGCCTGATGCCAGAGTGCTCAATGAAGCGGATGGTACAAGTTTCAAAAAACTCATCAATGGATGGTATGTAATTGAAAAAAAGAAATACCAGTTTGATAATAATTCTATATATGAGATAGTAACGCTGATTCCTGTCAAGTGGAACTATTATGTTCAGAACAAATACCTCAATAACTCCTTCACGGCTGTTAAAAATATTAAGGACAACTATGCTATAAGTACTATTCCTACGAGGCTGTCAATAGAGGATGCGAGCGGAGTAGTTATTTTTTACCTGCAGCAATTAAATGAAGTTCATTTAGTCAATAACAATATTATTTCGCTGTGGTTAAGACTTCTGTCAGGCATTTTGGTGCTATTTTTTGTACATAAACTTGCAAAATTCTATGTTAGAAAAAAAGGGTTTTGGACAGGGCTGGCTATACTTCTTTTAAGTGTTGTTGCCTTGAGAACCATTAGTTATTTTTTGCCGATACCATTAAATTTGCGGCAGTTGGAATTATTTGACCCAACCATATATGGGTCCAACATTATACAGCGTTCCCTTGGTGATTTACTTATTAATTCACTACTATTCATCTGGATTGTTTTATTCGTAAGATATCATTTTCGGAATATTTCTTTGGGTATCCGGTTCGATAATGATTTGAAGAAGAATATTGCCGCCTTTATCCTGTCAACACTTATGGTTGCCATCACAATTATTTGTGGCAATATTGTTAGGAGCCTCGTATCTGATTCGCAAATATCTTTTGATGTAATTAATTTTTTTACGATTCTAAATATTTATTCTTTTGTAGGTTTTATCGTTCTTACATGCATCGCTACGGGTTATTTCTTTCTTATACAAATTTTACTTCAGCCGCTTAAAAGCGAAATAAAACCCAGGTGGTACGTTCCGTACCTGTACATTTCAATAACAGGCCTGGTATTTCTTTCATTTTATCTTCATTCCCCGTGGGCTGTTTTCGACCTTAGCCTTCTTATCTGGTTGTTGATTTTTATTTATCTTCTCAGCTTAGAATTTCTTTCGTTGCATGCCTTTAATCTTATTTCTTCGCGTTTTATTTTTTGGTTGTTTTTCTTTTCTGTTTCTATCACATCCGTTATCGTATTGCACAACAAGACAAAAGAAATTGAAGAAAGAAAGGATTTCGCAATAAACCTTGCCAATAAAGCCGACCCTTCCAATGAGGCGATGATGAATGTCGCACTTACGGATTTCAATAATCATTTTCTTTCAGAAAATTTCCAAAGGTTTCATAGCCGGCATGAAAACAGAATTTTAAAAGACAGCCTGGTGAATGAAAATTTTTCAGGCTATCTTAATAAATATGATACAAGGATATATACATTCGATTCAAATGAAGATGCGTTGTTTAATGATGACTCCAGCACTTTTAATTCTCTTAATACTATCGTACTAACACAGGGTATGGCTACGAAATATAAGGACTTGTACTATTACGACGTATCGTATGACCGGTTCAACTATATAAGTAAGAAGATTATTACTGATACATCTGGTGTTGAACAGGGATATATTTTTATTTTATCCAAGCCTAAAAAATATAAGAGTGACGCTCTTTATCCTGAACTTTTTTCAAAAAGCAATCCGAATTCTATTGAAAGCTCATCAGTGTATGCTTTTGCTGTCTACAAGAAGAACAGGCTCGGAAATAGCTATAACGATTATTCTTTCCCCACGTCTATTGATTCTACTCAATTTACGTATAATGAATTTAGAATAGTTCATAAGGGTGACTATGAGGAACTGTGGTACAGAGCTGATGCCGATAAAGTAGTAGCTATTGCGAGGCAGGATAATTTCTTTATAGAATCAATCACGTTGTTTGCATATTTGTTTTGTTCCTTCTTATTGGTAACCGTTGTATTTAATCTTCTAAATCATTTGTTAACTGAAAAGATATTTTCAGGAAATTTTAAATCTTTCTGGCAATTTTCAATACGAAGCCAGGTGCACGTTACGATTATATCTATAAGCATATTTTCTTTTATAATAATTGGAATTACAACAATTCTTTTTTTCAGAAACCGCTATCATAGTAATAACCGTGAAAAGCTGAGTCGTACAATTCATGTAATGGAAGGGCAAATACGAAACGCTCTCGATAGCGTCCCGATCGATAAAATACAACAGAAAAACCTGGATCAGTTGATAAATAGCAGGTTGGAGCAGGCAATTAACAGTGTCGCGAATATTCATGCGGCAGACATAAATCTTTATGATCTGGATGGTAATCTAAAAGTATCATCTCTTCCTTTACCATACAAAAAGGGTATTGTTAGCGAAAAAATGGCGCCTATTGCTTTTTTTCATATGCATAAATTAAAGGATGTGCAGTTTTTCCAGGATGAAAAAATAGGTGAATTGGAGTACCTGAGTAATTATGTGCCCGTTAGAAATGTAGCAGGGCGGGAATATGCCTATCTAAATATTCCCTATTTTGAATCGCAGAACAAATTACAGGATGAAATCTCCAACTTCCTTGTCACTATCATTAACCTGAATGCTTTTATTTTTCTTGTTGCGGGCGTTATTGCCTTATTTATTACAAATCGTATTACACATTCATTTTCTCTTATCAGCAATAAGATGAAAGAAGTGAATCTTGAAAAGCGAAATGAAGAAATTGTATGGAACAGGCAGGATGAAATTGGTGAGCTCATAAATGAATATAATAAGATGGTAAAAAAACTTGACGTAAGTGCTGAGATGCTTGGCAAAAGCGAGCGGGAAAGCGCATGGCGTGAAATGGCAAGGCAGGTGGCGCACGAGATCAAGAACCCGCTTACGCCAATGAAATTAAACCTTCAGTATCTGCAAAGAGCTATTGATAACAATTCTTCAGAGGTAAGAAGTATATCGATGTATGTTGCAAATATTTTACTGGAGCAGATAGAGCACTTATCACAAATAGCAGGTGACTTTGCACAATTCGCTAATATAGGCAATGTGAGAAACCAGCTTTTTGATGTGAACCGTACTCTCGAAAATGTGGGAACACTTTATGCCACAAATGGCAAACTGGAAGCAATTAAAAAATTGTATCCGTATGAATTATTAATAGAAGGCGACAAAACCCAGGTCAACCGGCTTTTTACTAACCTGCTTCAAAATGCAGTACAATCAATACCTGAGAACAGGAAAGCCGTTGTTGAAATTACGAGTAAACTTGAGGGTAATAAAGCGATCGTTTCAATAAGAGATAATGGTATTGGAATTTCACATGAAATGCGCAACAAAATATTTATGCCAAACTTTACAACGAAGACTTCCGGAACGGGACTTGGTCTTGCTATGTGCAAGGGAATAGTGGAAAAAATGAATGGCAGAATTTGGTTTGAAACTGAAGAAGGACAATGGACGATCTTTTATGTTGAGCTGCCGACTGTTGAATCATAAGAGATATATTGTGGGAACTATTTTTTTCTTCTGTTACTCAGAAAATCTTCAAACTCGTTTAAAGAGAAACTACTGAGATTATTTTTAATTGTTACCAATCCTTTTTGGGCAACCAATACACCATATTTTGTATTGTCAAATTCTTCGATAGAATGTGAATCCGGGTCTATTGATACGAGTACATTTTTTGACAAGGCATATTCCAGCCATTGCCATCCCATATCCAACCTGCGTGGATGAGCGTTTATTTCAATAACAATATTATTAGAGGCGCATGCATCAATAATTTTTGCATGGTCAACAGGATAGCCATTGCGGCTCAACAGTAGTCTTCCTGTCATATGTCCAAGAATGGTGGTGTATGGGTTATCAATGGCATTCAACAGTCGCATCATTGCTTTTTCCTGGCTCATCTTAAGGTTAGAGTGTACAGAGGTTATAACCAGGTCAAAAGTTGATAATATGTTGCTGCTATAATCCAGGCTTCCATCATTTAGAATATCACTCTCAATGCTTTTAAATATTTTAAATGGACTAAGCTTTTCATTAAGTTCATCTATAAGACCATGCTGTGCTTTAATTTGTTCCTCATTAAGCCCCTGCGCATAAAAAGCGGCCTTGCTATGATCACTTATTACCAGGTATTCGTAACCTTTTTTGATGCAGGCACTCGCAAGTTCTTCTAAAGTATTTGAGCCATCACTCCAGTTACTATGGCAATGTATATTAATAAGAGCATAATTTAGTCTGTAAGTTGTATATTTGCATTATGTCAAAAGCAAATACAGGTAAAAATTTAAAAAGGGGCAGTACAGATTCTCAGGAAAGGGTGAGAGAATTGGTAATAGATTTTCTGAAAAAGAAGAAGGGTACTCAAAAGCAGGCATCTGA
>JBKJRY010000259.1:0-20668 GCA_046593045.1 Chitinophagaceae bacterium
TTTTTATTTCCTGCGATGATAATGAGCAACATAATTTAAGATGCTTGCTTGATGAAATTTTTCAACCACAAAATTTTATTCAAAATATTATCTGGCAGAAAAAGTTTTCCCCTCAAAACGATGCTAAGTACTTTTCAGACAATCATGATTTTATTGTATGCTATGCAAAGAATAAAGTTGAGGGTGAACAAAAGTATGGATGGAGCAGAAAACTTTTAGGTAGAAATGAAAGTCATGAGGAAAGATATTCTAATCCAGACAATGACCATCGAGGGCAATGGACATCAAGTGATTTAACGGTAAAGACATATTCTCCTGAATATGATTATCCGATTACAACTCCTGGCGGTAGAATTGTGAATCCTACAAAAGGAAGATGTTGGAATACTTCAGAAAAGAATTTTAAAATACTGGTTAAAGATAAAAGGATATGGTTCGGAGAAAATGGCAATAATGTACCAAGATTAAAAAAATTTTGTTCGGAAGTCCAAGAAGGAATAGTGCCTATTTCAATTTGGCTTCATTCAGAAGTTGGGCATAATCAGGAAGCAAAACAAGAACTGAAAGATATTTTTATTGAAATTCAGCTACCTTTTGACACACCGAAACCAGTTCGTTTATTAAAAAGAATTTTTCAAATTTCAACTAATGAAGATGACATTATCCTTGACAGCTTTTCTGGTTCTGGTACAACAGCACATGCAGTTCTAGAATTGAATAAAGAAGATGAAGGCAACAGAAAATTTATTTTAGTAGAGCAGGAAGAGTACGCAGATACCATTACCGCCGAAAGAGTAAGAAGAGTGATTAAAGGAGTAAAGACTGCCAGGAATGAAAATTTGAAAATAGGAACAGGCGGCACATTCAGCTACTTTGAATTGGGAAAAGAAATTGAAATGGAAAGTATTTTGAAGGGGAAAAATTTACCTTCATTTAAAGAGTTTGCCCGGTATTTATTTTATACAGCTACGGGTGAGGAATTTGATGAAAAAGTGATTAATGAAAAAACAGGATTTATAGGAACAGGCAAAAATTACGAAGCATATTTATTTTATAAACCCGATTTAGAATGGCTGAAAAAAAATGCGTTGACATTAGAATTATGTAAGGCGTTACCGAAGCATAAAGACAAGCAACGTTTGGTTTTTGCTCCTTCTAAATATGTTGATGATCATACTTTAGCTGAATACCGGATAGATTTTTGCCAGTTGCCTTACGAAATTTATAGAATACAAAAATGAAAAAGGAACAGATACAACAACTATTTGCGCAATTTGAAAACATCTGCTATTTATACAACGGTATTGAATGCTGGAGTGCAAGAGAATTGCAGTTGCTATTGGGCTATGCTAAGTGGGATAATTTTTCCAAAGTAATTGATAAGGCAAAAACTGCAGCTCAAAACGCTGAGATAAAGCTAACTGACCATTTTGCTGATATCGGGAAAATGGTTGACTTAGGGAGCGGCTCGCAAAGAAAAATAGAAGATACCGCTCTTACAAGGTATGCCTGCTATTTAATAGCTCAAAATGGTGATGCATCAAAACCTGAAATTGCTTTCGCTCAAACTTATTTTGCTGTTCAAACAAGGAAGCAGGAAATAATTGAGCAGAGGCTGCTGGATATCGCAAGGGTTTCAGCAAGAGAAAAACTTTCAAAAAGTGAGAAAAAACTTTCGGGAATTATTTATGAAAGAGGGGTTGATGACCGTGTTTTTGCTGTTATTCGCAGCAAAGGTGATGCGGCGCTGTTTGGCGGTTTCAGCACCAATGAGATGAAACGCAAATTACTAATTGCTAACACCAGGCCTCTTGCAGATTTTCTCCCTACTCTAACCATCAAGGCAAAAGATTTTGCAACAGAGCTTACCAGTCATAATGTGCTTGAAAAAGATCTGAAAGGTGAAAAACAAATCACTGTCGAGCATGTAGATAATAATAAAGCTGTTAGAAAAATGTTATTGGAAAGAGGAGTAAAACCCGAGGCGCTTCCGCCGTCTGAAGACGTAAAAAAAGTGCAGAGAAAATTGAAAGTTGATGAAAAGCAAATTTTGAAAGAGGCGAAAAGCAAAAATAAAAAATGATACTAAAGCATTACCAGGAAAAAGTTTTGAAGGAGATTAAAGAATATTTAAACGCTCTTTCTGAGTATAAAGCCAAATATAAAAAGGCCATGGAGGTTGATGCGGAAATAGCAAGAGATTATGATTTCCCAAAACATGCATTTACGCAAAGTACAGGCAAAGCAATCTATTACTCAAAAACAAATGGCTTGCAAGAACCGCTTCCTGATGTCTATTTAAAAGTTCCTACAGGCGGTGGAAAAACCTTACTCGCCTGCCATTCAATTGATCTAATTCATAAGTCGTTTCTCAATAAACAAACAGGGCTTGTATTGTGGATAGTTCCTTCTACACAAATTTACAGGCAACCTGTTTTGGCCCTTAAAGACCGCAATCACCCGTACCGGCAAATTCTTGACATATCAAGCGGAGGAAGAACAGTTATAAAAGAGAAGACAGAAATGTTCAATAGCCTTGATGTGCAGGAAAATTTAATAATACTAATGTTGATGTTGCCTTCTGCGAACAGGCAAAATAAAGAGACCTTAAAGGTTTTCAGAGATGCAGGAGGTTATACTGATTTTTTTCCTGCGGAAGATAATTATCAGGGGCAGGAAGCGTTGCTTAAACTTGTTCCAAATCTCGATTGCTTTACAATGCCTGGTGGTATATTCAACACACAGATAAAAACATCTCTTGGTAATACGCTAAAAGTGTTGAAGCCTCTTGTAATAATAGATGAAGGACACAAAGCGTACAGCGAAGGCGCCAGAAGTACCGTTCGCAATTTTAATCCATCCTTTATTTTGGAGCTTTCGGCTACACCTCCACCTAACAGTAATGAATTAGTAAAAATAACAGGGCGTGAATTGCATGAAGAAGAAATGATAAAGCTTGATATTCACTTAATCAATAAAACTAATCTTGATTGGAAGAATACAATGCTTGCAAGTTTTCAAAAGTTAAATGAACTGGAAACAAAGGCAAAAGAATTTGAAGCAAATACAGGTAAATATATTCGTCCTGCATGTTTAATTCAGGTTGAGCGTACAGGAACTGACCCTAATGACCCGAAATGGATACACGCCGATCATGTGAAAGATTTTTTGATTAAGGATTGTAATGTCCCTGAAAATCAAATTGCCATTAAGACAAGCCAAAAAGATGACATAGAAGGAATTGATTTATTTTCCAATGATTGTGAGATTCGTTACATCATAACCAAACAGGCGTTACAGGAAGGTTGGGATTTTTCATTTGCTTACATACTTACAATTCTTACCAACCCGGCCTCTGCCACAGGAATCACACAGTTAGTTGGACGGATTTTGCGCCAGCCCTTTGCACAGAAGACAAAAATTAAAGACCTAGATGAATGTTATGTATTTACTTTCCGGCAAAGTGCCGGCAAACTGGTGAAAGAAATTAAACATGGTTTAGAAGAAGAAGGGCTTGGAGATATTGCAGGAAGAATCATAACAGACGATGGAGATGATAATAACTTATTTAAGGAAGTTGAAATGCAATACCGGCCAGGATTTAAAAAATTTGAAGGCAAAATTTACTTACCGAAATTTGTCATTCAGGAAAATAATTCATGGCGTGATTTAAATTTCGATATTGATATTTTAAGTGAAATTGATTGGGAGAGTATACATCTTGATGCATTGAATAACATCACACTAAACCCTGATCAAAGAGTAGGAGAGATTGATCTGGCAATAGGATACCCCGAAGAAAGTTGGAATGAAATTATTCAGCGGGGAGAAGTAAGAAAAACAGGCACGTTAGAAATTGATGAAACATTTCTTGCGCGGCAAATCAGTGATATAATTCCGAATCCATGGATAGCTTATCAATTAGGCGATGAAGCTTTAAAAATTGTGAGAGATAAATATAAAAATCACAAGGCCGAAAATATTATTGAATCTAATTTTGTTTTTATAATAGAGGAGTTAAAAAAGATTTTGGAGAAAGAAAGGAATCGTTTGGCAGAAGAAGTTTTCAGGAAACTGATTGAAAATAAAAAGCTCCTTTTCTTTCTTCTTACTGATAGAGGTGGCTTCCTTTTGCCATCAAGAATAAAAACAAAAAGTAATAAGCAAATAACCAGAAATGATGGTTCTCAAATTCAACGTTCGTTATTTGATTACGTACCTGAAGAAAATTTAAATAAATTAGAATATAATGTTGCCATCTATCTTGATGAGCAGGAGAAGCTTTTATGGTGGTATAGAAATATGAGCAGACAAGACTATCATATACAAGGTTGGAAGAGAAATAAAATTTATCCGGATTTTATTGCCGCGGATAAAAAGGCGAATGATGATTTTGACAAGGTTTATGTGTTGGAAACAAAAGGCATTCATTTAAAGGATAATGAAGACACCCATTACAAAAAAAATGTATTTGCCTTATGTTCTCAATTAGGAACAAGAAAAGCATGGAAAGAACTTTTTAAAGAATTTCCCGATCATGATTTTGAATTCCAGGTTGTAAATGGCGATGAATGGCAAAATCAAATTAATAAATTGGTAAGCTAACAAACCTAACGATCAATTTTCCACAATAAATTTCCTCAGCAGATTCAGCGCTATCATCCCGGTTACTTCAATATTTCTTTCCCTGTTAAAGCGAAAATTAAATTTCTGGCGGTGTTGCTTTTCTTTATTGCCAACAGCTATCCACACCGTTCCAACCGGCTTTTCATCAGAGCCCCCGCCTGGTCCCATTATGCCGGAGACGGCTAATCCATAATCAGTGCCTAATCTTTCCAAAAGACCGTTTAGCATTTCGGAAACAGCCTGCTCGCTCACTGCGCCATAATTTGCCAAAGTACCTTTGCTAACATTCAGCATTTTTTTCTTAACCTTATTGGAATAACTAATTATACTTCCTTCAAAATACGCTGATGAACCGGCGATAGAGGTAATAAGATGCGCAATATAGCCTCCGGTGCAACTTTCTGCAGTAGATACTGTTTTACCTGCGGCTTTCAATAATTTACCAACAACTACGGGCAATGTATCGTCAACATCTGTTACAAGATATTCTTCCACCAAAGATATTAATTCCTCAAAATGGACTTCAAGTGTTTTTTCTACTTTCTCTTTTTCGAAACCTGAGGTAGTTAAACGCAGCCTCACCATGCCATAGTTAGGCAGGTAAGCCAGTTTTATTTCGGGAGGCAAAGCCCTTTCAAAATTGTTAATAATTTCTGCGAGGGCAGATTCACCAATACCTGCAGTGAGAATAGTCCTATGAATTATTGACGGCAATTCATATCTCTTCCTGAGCATGGGAATGACAGCATCCTCTACCATCCCCTTCATCTCGTAAGGCACACCAGGCATGCTTATAAATATGGTACCGTTTTTATGAAAGACCATTCCCGGTGCGGAGCCCCTTTTATTCTGAATCACTTCAGCAACATCGGGCACTTCAGCCTGCAATAAATTTACCTTGCTGATGGGACGCTTAAATACTTTTTCAAATAGATATTTTACATTTTCCAGGGCATCTACGTTCACAATCATTTTGCCACCAAAGTAGTCACAAAGCGTTGGCTTGGTAATGTCATCAGATGTTGGCCCGAGGCCCCCGGTTATCAAAACTATATCCGCACCCATACCTTCGGTTTCCAAAGCCTCTTTTATTTCGGGAGCGCTATCGCCAACGGCTACACGTCTTTTTAATGCAATCCCATTGCTATTAAGATGTTGTGCAATCCATGCACTGTTAGTATCAATTACCTGTCCTATAAGAAGCTCATCACCGATGGTAATTATCGTTGCATACACATTTTTCATTTGACGAAATTATGCGCAATAATATGATTTGAAATTCATTTTTTTATACGTTTCTTAATTTCCTTTTATCGGAATTAATCTTTTAGTTTTGGCAACAATTATTTCAACTTGAAAAAAGTATTTCTTATTCTTTCGCTATTCCTGTTCGTACAAACAGATGCGCAGCCTGTAAATTCAGCCTTCAGTTCAGCCTTCAGCAAATTTAAGCATAGCCCTTCCTTCAGTCATGCGGTCATAGGCCTTTATGTAATAAATTCTTCAACAGGAAAAGCAATATTCATCCATAATATAGAAGCAGGGCTTGCGCCGGCAAGTTGCCAGAAAGTTATTGCGGCATCAACAGCGTTTGAATTACTGGGCCATGATTTTAATTATAAAACTACATTAAGCTATACCGGTAAAATTGAAAACGGTATTCTCGATGGCGACATTATTATAAAAGGAACCGGTGATCCTACCCTTGGAAGCTGGCGTTATAAAAGCACGCAGGAAGACAATGTTATCTCCGATTTTAAGAATGCTGTGTCACGGGAAGGGATAAACGAAATTACGGGGCATGTACTTACCGACGAAAGCCTCTGGACAGGTGAAGTAACTCCTGATGGATGGATCTGGCAGGATATAGGCAGCTACTACGGCGCCGGCGCACGGGCAATTAACTGGCGCGAAAATCAATATGACCTTTTTTTAAATTCAGGGAAGAATACCGGTGATAGTGTTGAAATCGCAGGGACGAAGCCTCCATTTATCGCAGGACTGCATTTGAAATCTATGGTAACATCGGCGAACAAAAGAAGCGGTGATAATGCTTATATCTATGTTCCGCTAAATGAAAAATATGGTTATGTGAGAGGCACCATCCCCGTTAATGAAAATAAGTTTAGTATTTCCGGAGCAATGCCCCAACCTTCCCGGCAACTTGCCGCAACTCTCGAGGCGGTTTTAAAGAAACAATCCATAGAAAGTATTATCAAAGAAAATGAAGTGACATGCAGCCCCGAAGAATCGCGTTTGTTTTACACCTATACCTCCCCATCGCTGGATAGTATTGTTTATTGGTTTTTAAAACGAAGCGTAAATCTATACGGGGAATCCTTATTAAAAACAATGGGATATGAACTGGTGAAATCCGGTTCCGCGGACAGTGGCGTAAGTATAATAAAAAAATTTTGGAAGGATAAAGGCATTGAGCCATCAGCGCTTAATATTATTGATGGCAGCGGGCTTTCTCCGGCAAACAGGGTAACTGCAAAAACTTTCGTTACCGTTCTTGAATATGCAAAAAAGCAAAAATGGTTTCATTTTCTTTATGACGCACTTCCGCAAATTAATGGTATCAAAATGAAAAGCGGCTCCATAGGCGGAGTTGTATCTTACACAGGATTTATTAAAAGCAGAAAAGGAGACGAATATACCTTTGCTTTTATTGTAAATAACTATGATGGCAATGCAAATGATGTGAGAAAAAAAATGTGGAAATTGCTGGATGTGCTGAAATGAGATCAATAAACCTGTTCACTTAACCTTTATTATTTCAACTTTAAAGCAATTTTATGCAAGTACAAAATTACAAGAATCATGCACGAATGGTACCTGCGTATCATTATCTTTTTTTCTTAATATTAATTTTATGCCTTGCAGGATCCATATGGAATATGAACAGGGCTTACGAGCATCATTCCGGAAGATTAACCGCGGCAATACTTTTAGGTCTTTGCATTGCTTTTCTTATAATAGGTTGGTATGCACGTGCCTTTGCGCTTGCTGCACAGGACCGGGCTATCCGCGCAGAAGAAAGCCTCAGGCATTTCGCACTTACGGGGAAGCTGCTGGATCAAAGGTTACATTTATCCCAGGTAATCGCACTTCGTTTTGCAGAAGATACAGAATTTCTTCTTTTAGCGGAACGTGCAGCAATCGATAATATGAAAGCAAGTGATATTAAAAAAGCAATCGTAAACTGGAGGGCTGATAATCACCGGGTATAACATTTTATAAAAGGTATTTGAGAACCCTAAGACGGCAGATACCTGGCCTTTTTTTTCAGCAGCCAAAATGAAATGATAAGCCATATCATACTAAGGCAAAAACCCGCAATAACGTCACTCGGAAAATGAACCCGAAGGTATACACGGCTGAAAGCAATAGCTGTAGCGAGCATAAACAGGAATATTGTCGCCGCTATTTTCCACCCCTTGTGGATATGTGTTTGCCAAATGAGAAATGCAATCAATCCAAAAAAAGTGAATGAAGAAAAAGAATGGCCGCTTGGATAACTGAATCCTGTGACATTTTTTATCAACGGATCAAGAGGGCGGGCACGCTTAAATATTGCTTTAAGTGTGACTAAAATTACGTCAGTTGATAACCCTATCACTGTTACATCAAATGCCAGTCTCCTCTTTTTCTTGATTAAAAAAATTATAACTAATAGAATATATGCCGGAAGTAAAAATGCGGTAGAGCCAAAGAAAGTTATGATTTCAAAAAAATTTGTCGCAGCGGGAGATTTTAAGGATAATACTGCGTGGAAAATAGTCGTGTCAAATCCATTTTCCCGCTCCAAAACAATTTCGTCAGTGATGGTTACGAATACGAAAAGCGTAAGGAGAAACATTAATATTGCAAAAATTAAGCGGGTTGTCACCCACTTAAAACTTCGTTCCTTAAAACCAGAATTTTTCAGCTTCAACATTTTTACTTGTTCGCCCATTTATTGCACAACCAATACTGCAAAGGAGCCCGGCTTTATATTTCCTCTTTGATTTGCTGCGCCCTTTTCTGCGGGCTCAATATCAGCCGCAGGCAAGTACAATGTATGGGTTGCTTTATCAATAGTAAGGGTACGGGCACTCTTTTTTGTAGGAATTGTCTCCACTATTTTAAATTTGTTGTTACCCTCTTCCTTTATGGCAGTAACATTCCCCTCGCCATTTGAAGTGTAGATCATTTTTTGTTCGTCATCAAATACGACGCCATCACAGCCTTCCCCGATTGGTATAGTTGTAATTAGTTTACCGCTTTCAGCATCCAGTACTACCAGTAGTTGATTATCACAACCCGCAAACAGCCGGTTGGTTTTTGTATCTATCGCAAGACCGGTTGCACTTTCGCCAGGCGCAATAGGCCAGCGGCTCAGTATTTTATTATTTTTTAAATCTATTTTTGAGACCTGGCTTTTATCTTCAAGATTTACATACAATTTTCCGTGGCCATCGGTTACTGCTTCTTCCGGCTTCGCATCAAGTTCAATAGTAGCAATTACAGAATCAGCCTCCGGATCAATTATCGAGAGCGACTTCCCACTTCCGTTGCATGTAATAATCTTATTAGAAAAAGCATCATACATTATAGCATCCGGGTTGTCACCGGTAGGAATTTGTTTTAATATTTTATTTGTTGCCAGGTCAAATACAAAAACATTATTCAATCTCCCATTACTGGTATATCCTTTATTAAGAGCATTGTAAAATGCAATGCCATGTACACCTGTGGTTCCTTCGATAATCCCAAGAGAATCGCCTGAGTTTTCATCAATAATATTTACATGGGTGCTATGAGAAACATACAGTTTGTGATCGTTTAAGGCGATATAATCCCAGCCTCCTTCGCCGCCAATTTTAAAAGTTTTGGCAACAACCATATGCTCTTGGGAAGAGCAACTTATAGAAATAAATATTAAGAAAATATACATAAATCTGAAATAGGTAAACATAGCTTTTAAATTTACTGCAAGGTATAGAAAGAATGAAGCCTCTTAACAGAAAGCCTGAAAATAAATGCAGCTAATTTAAAAATATACCTTCTCTAAATACCAGTTTCTACAAGAGCTTTTATTTTTATAGTCATTTAGGCCATGTTTCATTCCTGCATGCAGGCTCTCTTTTCGGATTTTCCATGAAAAATCCAAAGAAACCAACAAGGAAACTGGCTCCTCGTTAACGCATGCCGTGCAACAAACGCCATCTAATAGCCAAAACACTCCGGTCACATTATTTGCCTATAAAGTTTGCAGTTTACCTGTACCTTACTTTTAAATTTTATTATGCCATTCACCCGCACAGTTGTGAACATAAAGAATGATCTTTCTTTCTTTCGTTACTTACCTTTTTAGCGAGAAAAATTTTCAAAGTCCCAGGTCGCATCCGAACGTTCCCGTAATAATTTTTGCTGATTCAGCATTACCAGGTTTTTCAGTTTCGCCGCATGGCGGTCCTGTTGGAAGTAATATACCGGTGGAATTATTATTCTGGGGCGATTGGTGGAATACAACGGAAGGTGTTGACAGGCGTACTATGCTGATAAATCGTACCCAGACCTTACTGGCCAGCAATTATTTTTTGGAACTGAAACAATATGGTATAGAGAAACCGTACTGGCGGAGAGCTAAAATTGTAACAGAGCCCGGGCCGCCGACGGCTTTTAATACTAATCCTTCATCAATAGGCCCAGGATAAAAAAACCCTCGTTGGTAAGCGACGCCTACGCCAACAGGAACCTTATTTTTATTTTTTGGCGGAGATTTGCTATCGTTCGACCGATTTTATAAACCGCTTCAGAAATTTCAATACTTCTTGGCTTGCATTAATATCCAAGTTGCCAGATGCACCCGGCCAGTTATGACCGCCATTGATAGTTTTCTCAAAAATCAAAAAAGTCTTTCGTTTAATTTTTTATACAATTCCATTAAGGGCATCTTCCTTAGTTTAATAAATCTTCTTTGTAATTTTTTTAAAGCCGGATCCGGAGGATTAAAAGGAAACTGGGGGATCCCCGGGATCATTTTGTTTATCAAATCAGTAACATATTCAGCACTTCGTCTTATTTCCACAGGAATGCTTAACAACAAAGACATAATATCGCACGAGTTAACAAGAAAAAATCGTTCAGTACCGGTTAAATCTAATGATTGTTCAATGGAGCTCAGCCATCCTGCAACTCTTTGCTCTAAATAATACCGGTCTCTCCAATCCAGTCCGTCTGTTGGCGTTTGTTTTACCCACTCCATCCATTCGGGCAATGCTGTTGCATGAAATGATTCCGGATCATAGCCCAACCCGTTTTCCGGTCTTATTAAAGTTTTACAAACATCTGTTCCGTTGATAATATTTTCAATATCAAAATTTGAATTCATATAACGCCAATAAATGCACCTGCCTATTTCAAATGCGCCCCCTCTAAGAATCAAATCATCTTTTCCAAACACATCCCATTGGCCATGTGAAAACCTTTTCTTGTCGATATCATCAATATTTTCAGCCGTATGATTGTCATATAATTCTTCTTTTTCTTTTGAAAAACGAGAACTTTTCATTTTAATAAAGGAATGGTTGTAACCCAATGCCTTTGACAATTTGAATGGGAATGTTACGTCGGCATTTGATATGTCAGGACGTTCTGCAGTGTAGGTTTCAATGTTAATACCAGCATAGTGACAAGCAGCAAGGAGTAACCTCGAGTCACGTCCGCCGGTTAATGCTAAATACATCCGCTTGTTTAAGTTTGATACATTTAATAACGAAACTCTAAATTTCTCTATTAGCTTTTCAAGAATCTCATCATACATTAACCCTTCAATGGGCTTTGGCAATGGCCTGTGTAGTGGTTGAAAATTTTTTAAATCCAAAAATTGACTGGGCAATAATTTATATACTCCTTCAAACCTTGTCTGTGGGAGCGTATACCATTCAAGGTTGGAACGCTGTTTTAATTTTTCGGGCCGGGGCATCAATTTTCCTATTTCCCGGAGAATAGCTAAACTGTTTGAAATCCATCTTTGGCCATTTATTTTTGTATAGAAGCAACCTAATAACCCCGCACAGTCAATATGAATCTCGTTACTACCAATCAAGATCCATTTACCATTCCAGGATTTATACAATTCCTTTACGTGGCCGGAAAATGAATTTGATATTTCAGCTAATGGATCAGCCCTTTCTTTATCAGTTTGAATTGCCAGGCCTAATAAATGCCACTCCGCATTATTTAAGTCTTTAGCGTTTCCTATTGATATGTCGGCACAATAAGATAAATAAAGATTGTCTCCAATTTTTACCGTTTCCCAATCAGCTCTTACTTTTTTTGGCTGATAACCGATTACAAATTGTTTGTGATGTAAACTCATATAGCTTGCGTCCTGGTATGAAGTTCTCCTTAAATTTCCTAAAGTAATATGTCCAAACCCGGCGTCATTAATTTCACTTTTAAGTTATCGGTTTTATGCCCTGGTTGGCCTTCCATTTTTCCACTCTAAAAACTTTCTATCAAAACTAAAAGAGCACTGATGTTGGTATTTTGCGTGGCCTTTTGCCGGGCTGCACCAACATCAGTTAGAGGCCATGTGTGTCAATTTCTCTAAGCCGTCCAATGTTTTAAAAACCAAATTCATTTTTCACACGGAACATAAAATCTTGCCGGGAAATATTTGTAATCCTCCGGATAATCGCATAAATTTTCTTGTTACTATCAGCGAAAATAAAAATAATTTTAATTTTTAAAATTCATACACCCCTTACAACCTGTTGGTGATAACCTGCTGGGAGTCCTCCGCACAACACGGATTAGAAATAATTAATGAATTATGAATTCCAGGTGCTATCATGAATTTGTAATTTAGGTTTTATAAACTTCAACTCAATTACTATTAATACTTACGAGATGCGTTCACTTTTAAATATACTTAGTTGCAAACTAAGTACAGCGGCGGATATTTTTGTCAAAAGCTGTTGTAAAACAGCTTTTTTTTGCAATGACCAAATATATTCCACCTCCAGATCTTATATGCTGCACAATTGAAACTTTTTTTTGCTTGGAACGAAGATGGGGTATTGCAGGAACAAATTACAATAAAATCTTTCGCAGCGGAGTAGTCGCTGAAGGACACAATCTTATCGGTTACATTTTAATAACTCAATCCCAGGAGCCATTTTACCCGGAGTGATTGCTGTTAGCTGCGCATGCAAAAGCAAACAAAAACAAGCAAAGCAGATTGTGATGTACCTCATAAATTCAATTCAAAGATTAATACGTTATGAAGAGGCTCTTAAGTATTTTTTGTCAAAAATATTTATTCCTAAATCGAATATTTACCTTATCTTTTATAAAAATAAGACCGCCTAAGATTGGTGTAAATGATTGCTTTTTCTCTTACCTGCTGACCCTCCAAAAAAAAATCTGTACAAGACTTTAGTTTTTCCAATCCAAGAACTATGATAAGTTATGTTCTAGAGTAAATTTTATGAAACAGTTTATCTTATTAATTGCAATATTTTTTTATTGCCCAGTCAGTCATGCACAACACGCCGGAGATCTTGATTCTAGTTTCGGAAATCATGGCCTGCTAAACGTACCTTTTTATGCTTATGCAATTGCCGGACAGTCGGACGGGAAAATAATTGCGGGAGGTGAAAACCTTGGCCGGTACAATCCTGATGGAACTGTTGACAATTCATTTGGACAGGATGGAATAGTGTATTTAGATTTTAACTATAACCAATTAAGATTGCAAAATGATGGAAAAATAATTTTGACGAAAGGTTTTTCACTTGTTCGTTACAATGCTGATGGAAGCGCCGATGATATATTTAATAATAATGTCGTGTCGGTGCCCTTCAATATTCACTCAGCTGCTATTCAGAATAATAACAAAATTATAGTTATCGGCTCAATGGGAACAGAAGATCCATATGATATCAGCGACTTTGCTATTGCACGATACAATTCTGATGGTAGTCTTGATAAATCCTTTGGTGACAACGGAATTCAAACAACGGATTTTGGTAAACAGAATAATGAGTATGGTTCGGATGCTGCCACGGCTGTAGTTATACAAAAAGACGGGAAAATAATTGTTGCGGGCAATACAGAATATAGTCAATCCGGCGACCATTATAGCCAAATAGCTATTGCCAGGTATACGCCCGCTGGTAATCTGGATGATAGCTTTTCGGGAGCGGGTAAGTTGGCTTATGGCTCATTTTATGGCTCTGCCACTACTTCGGCAGCACTTCTGAGTGATGGTAAAATAGTAGTAATAGGAGATATCTTGTTTGATTTTTATTCTTCTGCGTTATTTATCGGACTATTTACCCCGCAAGGGAGTGTACTTGCTTTTCCTATATTTTCCAACAACACAGATCAAATAAGAGATAAGGGAGGTTCGGTTGCAATTCAGAACGACGACAAAATAATTGTTTCAGGTTCGGCTATTGACGGCTCAATACTCATCCGCTTTAATGCTGATGGCAGCATAGATCATTCTTTTTCTGCCGATGCGGGCAATCCCAACAGAATGTATATGTCAATAAGCGATATACTGCTAAGCAACGATAGTAAATTGTATGCCGTTGGAGGATTGGTAGCAAGATATTTGTTAGAGGATGTAAATAAAAACTTGGTCACCATTTTTACCCTCGTAAATGCAGATACAGACGACGACATACAATCTATCCCTGATGGAAGTATTTTAGATATAAACACTTTACCTCAGCATGTAAATATCCGTGCAAACACAAATCCCAATAAAGTCGGCAGTGTGGTATTTATTTTAGATGGTAAAAAAATAAGAACAGAAAATGGTGTTCCTTATGCACTCGCAGGAGATAGTCCCACGGGAGATTACCACAACTGGACGCTGCCTTTAGGAGACCATACCTTAGCGGCCATACCTTATTCAAACTATAACGGGAAAGGTACAGTGGGCACTTCACTTACTATTCATTTCACTGTGGTTGGTCAAAGAGTAGAAAGCTTTACATTGATAAATGCAGAGACAGATAAGAGTATACAATTGATAGCTGATGGAGCTATCATTGATTTAAATAAATTACCTGCACATCAATTAAACATCCGGGCTAATACAAATCCCGGTAAAGTTGGAAGTGTTGTCTTTATATTAGATGGCAAAAAAGTAAGAACAGAGAATGGCGCACCTTATGCGCTTGCCGGAGATAGTCCTTCGGGAGACTATCACGCCTGGGCCTTACCGTTAGGTGATCATACTTTAACCGCCATACCTTATTCAAATTATAATGGAAAGGGTACAGAAGGGATTTCTCTTACAATACATTTCACAGTTGTTGGCGACCAAACGAATCTGTTCACCAGCGCTGGTAATTTAATTATTTCAACAGAGGTGATGAACTTCAGTTTATATCCAAATCCTGCAAATAAAATTCTCAATATTACTATTGGAGATAATCAGCCAAATGGTAAATCAACTGTATCCATTATTAACTCTTCAGGAGCAATGGTGAGAGCGATCAAGGTAAATAGCCGGAATAAAATCGTGCAGCTTAATGTTTCATCATTGACTCCGGGAACTTATTTTATAAAAATAATAAGTGGGGATAAAGTGAGAAATAAGCGATTTGTAAAGTTGTAGAGCGGCTACATGATTCTATTGTATTTATTCGATACCCATTGTAAACCATCGATTGTATTAAACTATTCAACCTTAAAGTTTATTAAATGAAAAAGATCATCTTACTCTCAACATTAATTATTTGTTGCTTGCAATTCTGCATATTATCTATACACGCACAAACTATATATGGTACCACATTTAGTGGAGGAGATGAAGGAGGAGGAACCATTAATAAATTTATGCCGGCTACAAATAATTTATTAGTTGTCAAATCTTTTGAAAGTCTTGCCGCCAATCCATTGAATACAAATTTTATACAGGCAAGCGATGGAAAGCTATATGGCATGACATCAATTGGAGGAAGCAGCGGCTATGGTGTTATTTTTTCCTATGATCCTTCGTCTTCCACATATACACCGCTGAAGTATTTTGATGGTACCAAGGGTGATACGCCTTATGGCAGCCTTGTGCAGGCAAGCGATGGAAAGCTGTATGGCATGACATATAACGGAGGAATCAGCGGCAACTATGGAGTTATTTTTTCCTTTGATCCTCCCACCTCCACATATACACCGCTGAAGTATTTTGATGGTGCCAAGGGTGGTAAGCCTTATGGCAGCCTTATCCAGGCTAGGGATGGAAAGCTATATGGCATGACTAGTAGGGGCGGAAGCAGCGACTATGGTGTTATTTTTTCCTTTGACCCTTCCGCTTCCAAATATACACCGCTGAAGTATTTTGATGGTGCCAATGGCCACTCTCCCCGCGGCAGTCTCATTCAGGCCAGCGATGGAAAGCTATATGGCATGACATATGGAGGAGGAAGCAGCGGCAGTGGTGTTATTTTTTCTTTTGATCCTTCCGCTTCCACTTATATGAAGTTGAACGATTTTGATGGCACCAATGGTAGTGCTCCTCTGGGCAGCCTTATCCAGTCAAGCGATGGAGAGCTCTATGGAATGACACAGGTTGGAGGAAGCAATAATGCTGGTGTTATTTTTTCCTTTGTTCCTTCCTCCTCCACTTATACAAAGCTGAAGGATTTTGGTTCTTCCAGCGGTGCAAATCCTTTGGGCAGCCTTATGCAGGCAAGCGATGGAAAGTTATATGGAATGACGAATCGGGGAGGTGGTAGTTCCGGCTACGGTGTTATTTTTTCCTATGATCCTTCGTCTTCCAGTTATGCAAAGCTGAAGGATTTTGATAATATCAATGGTGGTTATTCTTCAGGCAGCCTTCTGCAGGCAAATGATGAAAAGCTATACGGCATGACAACTTACGGAGGAAGCAACAATGCCGGTGTTATATTTTCTTTTGATCTTTCGGCACCCACTTATTCAAAGCTGAAGGATTTTAATACTAATGACAGTGGCAGCAATGTTTCAGCGAGCCTTATGCAGGCAAAAAATGGAAAGCTATACGGCATGACGTATGCTGGAGGAAGCAGCGGTTATGGTGTTATTTTTCACTTTGATCCTTCGTCTTCCACTTATACAAAGCTGAAAGATTTTGCTAATACTGATGGTGCCAATCCTTATGGCAGCCTTATACAGGCAAGCGATGGAAAGCTATATGGCATGACAGCTAACGGGGGAAGCAGCAATGCAGGTGTTATATTTTCCTTTGATCCTTCCACTTCCACATATATAAAGCTGAAGGATTTTGATTTTAACAATGGTGCCAATCCTTATGGCAGCCTTATGCAGGCAAGTGATGGAAAGCTTTATGGCATGACTAGTGAGGGGGGAAGCAGCGGCGGAAGTGTTATTTTTTCATTTGACCCTTCCTCTTTCGCTTATTCAACGCTTTATCGTTTTAGCAGTTATGTTCATCCTTATGGCAGTCTTATGCAGGCAAGCAATGGAAAGCTATATGGGATGGCGTGGGGTGGAGAAGGCGAATATAATGGTGATTTTTTTTCCTTTGATCCTTCTTCTTCAACTTATACAAAGCTGAAGGATTTCGATGGCATTGATGGTGGTTATCCTTTCGGCAGCCTTATTCAGGCAAGCGATGGAAAGCTATATGGCGTGGCTGGTGTTATTTTCTCCTTTGATCCCTCCTCTTCCACTTATATAAAGCTGAAGGATTTTGATTTTGGCTCACATCCTTATGGCAGCCTCATGCAGGCAAGCGATGGAAAGCTATATGGCATGACAGGTTCCGGAGGAAGCAGCGGTGTTGGTGTTATTTTTTCCTTTGACCCTAATTCATCCACTTATACAAAGTTAAAAGATTATACCGGTGTCAATGGTGCTAATCCCTATATCGGTTCTGCTTTCATTGAGGTAAACGAATCTATCAAAGTTGGGATTACCAGTTTCACGCTCGTAAACGCAACTACAGATCACGACATCCAATCCATTCCCGATGGAAGCACATTAGACATTAATACTTTACCCCGGCAGGTAAATATCCGCGCTAACACAAATCCCAATAAAGTAGGCAGCGTGGTATTTATATTGGATGGTAAAAAAGTAAGAACAGAAAATGGCGCTCCATATGCCCTTGCAGGAGATAGTCCTTCAGGAGATTATCATAACTGGGAATTGCCCTTAGGAGATCATACTTTAACTGCCATACCCTATTCAAAATATAACGGGAAGGGTACAGAGGGCACATCACTCACTATACATTTCACTGTAGTTGGACAAAGAGTAGAAAGCTTTACCCTGATAAATGCAGAGACAGATAAGAGCATACAATCACTAATTGATGGAGCTATTATTGATTTAAATAAACTGCCCACGCAGCAATTAAACATCCGTGCTAATACAAATCCCAGTAAAGTTGGAAGTGTTGTCTTTATATTAGATGGCAAAAAAGGGAGGACAGAGAATGGCGCTCCTTATGCTCTTGCCGGTGATAGCCCTTCGGGAGATTATCACGCGTGGGCCTCACCGTTAGGTGATCATACTTTAACCGCCATACCTTATTCAAATTATGATACAAAGGGCACAGTGGGAGTTTCTCTTACGATACATTTCACAGTTGTTGGCGACCAACCGAGCCTGATCACTCTGGCTAACAGATTGAATATTCCAACAGAGGTGATGAACTTCAGTTTATATCCAAATCCCGCAAATAAAATTCTCAATATTACTATTGGAGATGTTCAGCCAAATGGTAAATCAACTGTATCTATCATCAGCCCTTCAGGAGCAATGGTGAGAACTATTCAGTTAAATAGTCGAACTAAATTCATGCAGCTTAATGTTTCATCGTTGGCTCCCGGAACCTATTTCATAAAAATGATAAGTGGAGATGCAGTGACGAATAAGCGATTTGTAAAATTGTAAGACAATTAAACAACCTTATTTCATAGTTTGTATGTGTTTTTATTTTTATCTTTTGCAACTCTCTGTATTTAAAAAAGAAAAGATTTTTGGGATGAAGACTTTGATCAACACATACCGAAGAAATTGCGACTCGTTTTAAGCATCGTATTGTGAGCATTCATTGTTTTGCAAATGGAAACGGAAGACACAGCAGATTAATGGCAGATATTATTATTGCAAAAGTTTTTAAGCAACCGGTATTTACGTGGGGTGCTGCAAACCCGGTTAAGCAGGGAGACATAAGAAGAGCTTATTTGAATGCTATTAAAGCAGCAGATGCAGTCACCATAGAACCGTTAATAAAATTTGCAAGATCTTAGGATATTGGTTTAATAATTATAAAACTAAGGATCATGGCTTTATAAATTGAAATAAAAGGAAGCAAAATAAAAGCTCCTCTTAAAGGCAATAATGTTTGGCTTGCATTAAAGCCTGAAGAACTGGTAAGGCAAATGTTTATATCCGGATTCCGAAATGGAGTCCTTGCTGTGTTGTCGTTGGTCCGAGACCAGACCTTTAGATTTGCTTTCTAATATTTTATTAAAATATTATTACTATTACTACTTTCTTTTTTTGCTTCTTTTTTTCTTTGTGAATAATTCAATTTTTGTTAATAACTAACAATCAGGAAGAGCCTGTGAACTATAGACCAGACGATACTTAAAAGGTATATCCGTTGATGCAGACAGGTTCTTCTTTGATATAAGATGCTTCGTATAGAAATTCAGGCTAACCAGGCCTATTATTAAGGTAGCAAAGAAGCTTGTATCGCTGATTGTTTAAAACTAAAATCATGAAACAGTACAAACATTTTTTTGGAGTTGATGTTTCTAAGAAAACTGTTGACATCACTCATGCTTTGGGACAAGAGTTTACTCATCGTCAATTTACCAATGATGATACCGGAATGAAAGCGTTAATGGATTGGTTAAAAGAAATCAATCCTGATTTTTCAAATACCTTGTTTTGCATGGAGGCTACCGGATTATATTGCTTCCCCTTAACACAGTTCCTGGCGGCTAACACCATTGATATCTGGATTGAGCATGCTCCTCAAATCAAAAAAGCAAATGCAGCAGCAAGAGGGAAAAATGATAAAATAGATTCGCAGCGGATTGCTCTTTATGCTACTAAATATCCTGACCGGATACGTCTATGGAAGCCTGCTGGTGCTACATTAGATAAGATCAGACATTTAGCCAGTTTAAGAGAAAGGCTGGTAGAAACAAAAAAGAGATTAGTAAACCCAATAAACGAGTTTGAAGATATGGGTAACATGGCAATGGCCAAGCTGCTGACTAAAACAATCAAAAGCTCTTTAACAGCGATTGACAAAGACTTAAAAAATATAGAGTCAAAAATTATTGATATTGTTAATGAAGATGATAATTTGAAGTTGTTGTATAAATTAATTACATCGGTAGTAGGAATTGGTTTTGTAACTGCTATTAATTTGCTGGTGCATACAAATGGATTTACGATGATGAAGGATGTGAGGAAATTAGCTTGCTATTGTGGAGTAGCTCCGTTTGAGTATTCTTCAGGTAGTAGTGTAAGAGGAAAAACTAAAGTGCATTACATGGCCAATAAAAAACTAAAATGCAATCTGCACATGGCTTCATTAACAGCGATAAAATTAGACGCTGATCTTAAAGCTTATTACGAACGAAAAGTTGCAGAAGGCAAGAACAAAATGAGTGTGTTGAATGCAGTAAGGAACAAGTTGTTAGCCAGAGTAATAGCAGTTGTGAATAAACAACAGGAATATGTGAAAAAAGTAATCTAAAATCTATTTGATTTTGTCATAGAAATCAGCGGCGAAGATTTATTTGGAAACACTAAGTAAATATTGACTATAACCATTTGGTACTCCATTTACTTTGTAAGAACTAAATCCGTTAATACAGCCACGTCCGCCCATAGAAAAAAAACCTCTTTGTCTTGATTCTTGCTTTTCGGTTATCTCCGAAATCTGAAAAAGTCTGTTAGGTTTTGGTAAGTAAATTTCATAATCATATGTGCTTAGTAAGCCATAATCATTTCCATAAGAATTTGAGCTATAAATTTCTAAAATATTAGCTTTTCTCACAAAAGA